>JBGVGP010000218.1:0-6790 GCA_045121735.1 Acutalibacteraceae bacterium | reverse complement strand
CTGCAGCTGCATAAGAGCAACAGAAACAGCATTGTCTGACTGGAAGGGCAGACTTCCTGTGAGCATTTCATATAACATTACACCAACAGCATAAAGGTCGGTTTTAGCGTCGGGTTCGTTACCCTTTTGCTGGTCGGGGCTGTTATAGTGGACGGAGCCGATTGCACATTCGGTCATTGTTTTTGTTTCGCCGCGGCTGAAGCGTGCAATACCGAAGTCTGTAACCTTTATTTTACCGTCAGACTGAAGCATGATATTCTGCGGCTTTACGTCACGGTGAACAATACCCTTATCGTGAGCGTGCTGAAGCGCACGGAGAATCTGGGTAACAAAATATATAGCCTCTCTTGTGTTGACTCTGCCCTGCTGCTTTGTATACTCCTTAAGGGTAATACCGTCAACGTATTCCATTACTATATATTCAAGCATATCGCCGTAGCTTACGTCAAAAACCTTAACAATATTAGGGTGTGACAAGACGGCAATAGCCTTGGATTCATTTTTAAATCTGCGTCTGAATTCCTCGTTGGCAATATATTCATCCTTAAGGATTTTAACGGCAACTATTCTGTTATCACGGTTATCGTAGGCCTTATAAACAACAGCCATACCGCCGACGCCGATAATTTCCATTATCTCGTAGCGTCCGTCGAGTCTTTTACCAATATAGTTTTCCATTCACATCACCTTAACCTTTCACAACAACAGCTGTAATGTTGTCTACACCGCCGTTATCGTTGGCAGCCTCAATGTATTTATCTGAAAGTGTGCTGAAATCTGTATTATTATATATCTCAAGAAGCTCCTGCTTATCAACGAGACCGCTCAAGCCGTCTGTACAAAGGATAAGTACCTCATCCTTTTTGAACGAAACGGTGTTGAATTCAATTTCTATTTTCTCGTCAACACCCATAGCCCTTGTGATAATATTTTTTCTTGGATGATTTACAAACTCATCCTGGGTTATCTGTCCTAAATCAAGCATTTCCTGAACAAGAGAATGGTCTTTTGTAAGAAGCTCAATTTTATCGCCGCTTATTTTATAGGCTCTGCTGTCACCTACGTGTGCAATGCATGCTTCGTTGTTTTTTATAATTGCCGCAACAATTGTAGTGCCCATACCCTCAAGCTCACTGTCGCCTGCTCCACGGTCATAAACAATACAGTTTGCGGTGGTAATTGACGATAAAAGAAGATTTTCAACAGAGCTTATCGGCATAGAGGGATTATAGCACTTACGGATTTTCTGACTTACCATATCTATAGCGGTTGAGCTTGCAATTTTGCCGCCGTGAACACCGCCCATTCCGTCACATACAACAGCCCAAACGGTGCCGTCATCGAAGGTGCCGAATCTGTAGGCATCTTCGTTTGCTATTCTTTTTCTGCCTACATCTGAATTGCCGTTGATTTGCATAGTCTGTATCTCCCTGGTTATAATTTTTCCTTTACGCCCTCACCGCGCCTTAACTGACCGCAGGAGGCGTTTATATCACTGCCGAGTGTACGGCGTACTGTTGTATTGATTCCTCTTGATTCAAGAATCTTAATAAATGAATTGATTCTGTCTGTTTTGCTTTTTTGATAATCTCTTTCCTTAACTGCATTTACGGGTATAAGATTAACATGACAAAGCATTCCTTTAAGCCTTGAGGCAAGCTCACGGGCACATTCATCACTGTCGTTCACGCCCGAAATCATAGCATATTCAAAGGATATACGGCGTGACGTTGCTTTTGTATAATCTCTGCAGGCCTTTAAAAGCGTTTCAACGTTCCATTTGTTGTTTACAGGCATTGTACGTGACCTTATTTCATCGTTAGGTGCGTGCAACGAAACTGAAAGGGTAAGCTGAAGCTTCTTTTCCATAAGCTTATAAATACCCGTAACAACACCGCAGGTTGAAAGTGAAATGTTGCGCATTCCTATATTAAGTCCGTTTTCATCGGAAATCATTGAAAGGAACTTTGTAACATTATCAAAATTGTCAAGCGGCTCACCAACGCCCATCATAACTATATGTGAAATCTTTATGTCAAGGTCACACTGAGCAGCATATACCTGCGAAAGAATTTCAGAGGGCTCAAGGTTACGGATAAAGCCTGCAATACCTGAGGCGCAGAAATTACAGCCCATCTTACAGCCCACCTGGCTTGAAACACAAATAGTGTAGCCGTATTTGTATTTCATAACTACGCTTTCGATAAGCTCACCGTCGTGCAGTCTGAATAAATACTTAACTGTATCATCATACATCGAAACAAGCTTTTTTTCAATACTGCAATTGTGAATTACATAGGAATTTTTAAGATTTTCTCTTAAATCCTTTGAAATGTCGGTCATTTCATCAAAGCTTTCGGCACTTCGTTTATGTAACCAGGCATAAACCTGCTTTGCCTTAAAGGCCTTTTCGCCTATATTCTCAAATTCACCCTTAAGCTCATTAAGATTAAGGGATTTTATATCTTTTTTCATCTTGTTTATTTCCTTTCAAAACAAGCAATAAAGAATCCGTCTGTATCATTTATGTGAGGAAAAAGAGTTGCGAAGCCCTCTTTATTTTCATCACCGAAGGGTGACACAGCCTCGAAATCACTTACGGCTTCAAGGAATCTCTTGCACACCTTTTCGTTTTCACTCATCGAAAGCGTACAGGTGGAATATACAAGCCTTCCGCCCTTTTTGACATATTTTGCACCGTTTTGCAATATTTCAAGCTGTAAAGCAGGCAGAGCCTTAACCTCATCGGGGTCCTTATATTTGATTTCGGGCTTTCTGCCTATTATTCCGAAGCCCGAGCAAGGCACATCACATAAAACTGCGTCTGCCTGACCTAAATCTTCGTTAAAGGCACAGGCGTCCCCCACCATTGCCTTAACCGATTTAAGCGCGAGCCTTTGAGCACCCTTGCTTATAAGCTCAACTCTGTGAGGATGAATATCAAAGCTTAATACCTCACCTTCACCGTTCATAATTTCGGCAATTGTATAAGTCTTACCGCCGGGAGCCGCACAAAGGTCAAATACTCTGTCACCGGGCTTCACCTTAAGTGAAGCGGCACAAAGCTGACAGGCGGCATCCTGAACGTGAAAATAACCCTTTTTAAAGCTTTCAAGTGACTCAACACCTCTGCCGTTGAGGATAATTTCAAGGCAATTTTCAATGCCTGTTTTTTCAGCCATAATGCTTTCAGCCTTAAGCTCTTCAATAAGCTTATCTGCAGAAAGTAAGGTGTTATTAACTCTTATGTAGGTTTTACAAGCGCCGAGCGAATGAGCCAGAACGCCTTCGGCAGCCTCTTTTCCGTATTCCTTAACCCATTTATTTATGAGCCATTGCGGACAGGAATATTTAACCGAAAGATATTCGCTGTGTTTTTCTTCTGAGGGCAGCACGAGGCCGTTTTTATCAATTTTACGTAAAACTGCATTAACAAGACCCGAAGCGTGAGAAAGGCCGTTTTTCTTTGCTAAATTAACACTCTCGTTTACTGCGGCCGATGAGGGCACCTTGTCCATAAATAAAAGCTGATATGCACCAAGGCGAAGTATTGTAAGTAGGTCAGCCTTCATTTTATTTACAGGCTTTGCAGTATAAAGGCCAAGCTGATAGTCGAGCGTAAGCTTTCTTTCAATAACACCGTAAAACAAATTAGACACAAAAGCTCTGTCTCTTGTGTCATAACCTGATTTTGATAATAAAAGGTCAAGGGCAATATTGGAATATGCCCCTTCTTTTTCTGTTTTTAACAACGCTTCGAAAGCCGACTGTCTGGTGTTAATCATAAAAAATCCTTTATCTTCTTCTGTTTGTGCGTAAAATAAGTCTTAAAAGTGACATAATTGAAACTAAAAGTGATGCAACGTAGGTAAGCGCTGCTGCTGTAAGCACCTTTCGTGCTTTAGGCACCTCTTCCTCATAGAGCATATTTGTTTCTCTTATAACCTTAAGCGCTCTGCTGCTTGCATTAAACTCAACAGGCAAGGTAATAAGCTGAAAAACAACAACTGCCGCAAAAAGAATAATACCGATATTTACTACAAGCTCAAGACCCATAAAATAACCGAGTATTGCAATTGCGAAGCCTGCTGATGAGCCGAAGTTAGCAACAGGTAAAACTGCATTTCTTAATTTAATGGGCGCATAAGCCTGTGCGTGCTGTGCGGCGTGACCTGCTTCGTGACAGGCAATACCGACGCTTGCAATTGAAGTGCCGGAGAAAACCTGAGGTGATAATCTGATAACATTGACACGGGGGTCATAATGGTCTGTAAGCTTACCCTGTGTCATCTCTATCTGTACGTTGTCAATGCCGTAATGTGCAAGAACCCGTCTTGCAGCCTCTGCACCTGTTATTCTTCTTGCATTCTGAATTTTAGCCATTGAAGAATAGGCTCTTTTTACATTAGCCTGTGCTATGAGTGAAATTATAATAGCAGGTACAACAAGTATCAGATAATAATAATCATACCAAAACATAAACAAACTTCCTTTTAAATTTATCCGAGAACTGTGCCTGTTGCAGGCTTATAGCCGTTGAGGAACGCAGGAATATCCATACGCTTCTTACCCTCGGGCTGAACCTCAAGAAGCTCAATACAGCAGTTATCACCGCAGGCAACAATAAGCTTGCCGTTTGATGATACAACCTCTCCTGCAATATTATTTCCTTTGGCATCGGATAAAATACTTTTATGTATTTTCAAATTTTTACCGTTGAATTTTGTTACTGTGCCGGGCCATGAATAAAGACCGCGGATTTTATTGTGAATTTCAAAAGCAGGTCTGCTCCAGTCAATGATACTCATATCCTTTGTAAGAAGACCGACCTTTGAAGCCTCAGCCTCGTTCTGCTTTATAGGCTTAAGCTCACCCTTTTCTATCATTCCGATAGTTTCCATAAGCACCTGTGCGCCGAGAGGAGCAAGCACCTCGTACATATATTCCGTGGTGTCATTCTCGCCTATTTCCATAGTTTTTACGTGAAGAATATCACCTGTATCAAGTCCGTCGTCCATCTGCTGTGCTGTAACGCCTGTTACCTTATCACCGTTAAGCACGGCAAAATGTATAGGAGAAGCGCCGCGATATTTAGGAAGAACGGAAGCGTGAATATTGACACAGCCGTGCTTGGGAAAAGTAAGAAAATCGTGAGGAAGAAGCTTGCCGTAGGCAACAACGGCAACAAGGTCGGGCTTGATTTTTTCAAGAATTTTTACACCCTCACCGTTACGGAGTGTTTCGGGTTGAAACACCTCAAAGCCGTGCCTGAGCGCTTCAACCTTAACATCGGGAGGTGTAAGCTCCTGCTTTCTTCCTACAGGCTTGTCAGGCTGACAGAAAACGCCGACAATTTCATGCTCTGATTCTGCAAGTGCCTTAAGGCAGTCAACGGCAAAATCGGGAGTTCCCATAAAAGCTATTTTCATAATTATTCACCCGCCTTAAGAATATCCTGTGCGCTTTCGGGTATAACCTTATCTGTATAAATTATACCGTCAAGATGGTCGATTTCGTGACAGAAGCAACGGGCCTTAAGACCTGTTCCCTCAACAATGCGCCAGGCACCGTTACGGTTCTGTGCCTTTACCTTTACATATGTGGGGCGCTTTACGTTACCTGATTCACCGGGCACTGAAAGGCAACCCTCTTCGGAAATTTCTTCACCTGACATTTCAATAATTTCAGGGTTAATAAGCTCTAAATAACCGTCACCTACATCAACCACTACAACGCGTCTGAGAAAGCCAACCTGTACCGCCGCAAGGCCTACGCCCTGTGCCTTATACATAGTATCCTTCATATCGTCAAGCAGCTGCCAGAGCTTCTCGTTGAAACGTTCAACAGGGCGGCTTGTTTTTCTTAAAATAGCATCCTCTTTAGTAACAATATTTCTGATAGCCATTTATATTCTCCTTTAAACAAGGCTTTCGGGATTAATGTCCACAGTTAATGTGACATCATTGTATTTTTTATCCTTTGCAAATTTAATAAGCAATTCGGAAATCATACTGCGAAAGCGTTTTGTGTTTTTACATTTTATAATCAGTCTGTATCTGTATTTGTTGTTGATTTTTGATATTCTCGGAGGCATCGGCCCGAGAACAATAATCTTTTCACCGGCATATTTTCCGGCAGTGAGGTCTCTTATCTGCGCAAGAAAATCCTTAGCTGTATTAAGAGCCTTAACCTCATTTGTACAAATAAAGCCTGCCTCACATATATCACAGAAGGGCGGATAAATCATCGCTCTTCTTATCATCATTTCAAGGTTATAGAAGCTGTCATAATCCTGCTTTTCAGATAATTTTATAACGTTATTTTCAGGCTCAAGGGTCTGAATGACTGCAGTTCCCTTATATTTGCCTCTGCCCGAGCGTCCTACAACCTGTGTAAGCAGGTCAAAGGTGCGTTCGCCGCTTCTGAAATCGTCGTTATTAAGCTGCTGGTCAGCATTTATGACGCCAACAAGGGTAACATTCTCAAAATTGAGTCCCTTTGCAACCATCTGTGTACCTAGCATAATGTCATATTCACCCTTGCTGAAGGCAGTAAGAGCTTTTTCGAAGGAATGCTTGGTTGATGTTGAGTCCGTATCAAGACGGATGACCCTTGCTTCGGGAAGAAGCTCCTCGATTTCCTTTTCAACTCTTTGCGTGCCGTAGCCTGCATATCTTACCGACTGCTTGCTACATTCGGGACAGACGTTTGTAAAGGGCATTGAATAGCCGCAATAATGACACATAAGACGGTTGTTTGCGCTGTGATAGGTAAGAGATATACTGCACGA
>JBGVGP010000217.1:0-2982 GCA_045121735.1 Acutalibacteraceae bacterium | reverse complement strand
CTTAATGCTGTAGCCAAAGTTGAAGCTTACACCTGCCTGCTCTGCCTTTTCAATGAGATATTTCAAAAGCAGCTTTCTGTCCATCATAAAGCCTGAGGCGTTGTCGGAGCCTACAAGCTTAACTGTGGCAGAAGGGTTTTCATAAGAAGACGGTACGTTGTCACGGATAAGCTCCCTTTGCGGACGCTCGATACCGGATTTGTCAAAGGCATCGTAATTCAAGGCATCGTGCCAGTCATAGCCCAGCTCTTCCTTTTTATTTTTTTCAAAAACAGTAACCTCAAAGCCGTTTTTCGCAAGGTTATAAGCGGCAGTCAGACCGCCGTGACCTGCGCCTGCAACAATAACTTTCTTCATATGATTTCTCCCTTTCAGTGAGGAATCACCTCAACATATTTACTGAACGTTTTTTTCGTAAATAATCATAAGTCCCTTTAAAAGAAGTTTATCGTCTTCAATAATTTCTCTTTTGCAAAGCGGAGTTACTATTTTAGCAAGACCGCCTGTACTGATGATAGTACACTTTTCTCCTAATTCCTGTTCAATATTACCGATTAGACCGTCAATAGCTGCAGCGTTACCGTAAATAAGACCGCTTCTTATACAGTCAACTGTATTTCTTCCTATTGCTTTTTTGGGTGCATCAAGGCTTATCTGCGGAAGCTGTGAGGTTTTTGACGAAAGTGCCTCCATAGACACCATCAGCCCCGGCATAATCATACCGCCGACAAAGCTTTTATCAGCGTCAACAACCGAAACCGTAGTAGCCGTGCCCATATCAATGATAATAAGAGGACAGGGGTAATAATTGGTAGCGGCAACAGAATCGGCAACTCTGTCACTGCCGAGCTGAGAGGGATTGTCAAGCTTGATTTTAAGACCTGTTTTTACACCGGGACCTACCACAAGCACGTCCTTACCTGTTATTTTTTCCATTGCCTCCTTGACTCTGTTGGTAACAGAGGGCACAACGGAGGAAATAATACCACCTTCAAAATCACCGAAGGATATACCATTGAGCTCAAGAACGGTTTTTATAAGCACGGCATACTCAAGAGAGGTGGAATTTCTGTTTGTGGAAAGACGCTCGACAAAACGTATTTCACCCTTATCAAAGCAACCGACAACAACATTAGTATTGCCAATATCGACCGCAAGTACCATTATTACACACTCCTTTTTATAAGCCTTGCTTTTTCAAGAGCCTTAACAATTATTCCCGTAAGGACTGTGGAAACAGCCATTTCAAAAACGGCATTTACTCCCACAAATGTGCAGATGAATACAATAACATTTTTGCCGTCCATAAGCTCTGTCATATATTCAGTATTGCCGAAAAGAAGCACAAGCAGACTCATAAACAGCACTGTATTAAGAAAAGCGACAAAAAAGCCTGAAGCATAGCTTGCAACAGTTGAGCCTGCAGCTTTTTTGATAAATTTATATATGTATGCAGTGAGTATACCCATAACAAGACGGGGAACAAACCTCTGCACAAAGGCAAGCGCGGGATTAATTTCAAAAAGTATAACGCCCATCGGGCTTGTTCCGCCGATGCCGATGCACTGAAGAAAGCTTGTTATACCGAAAACCGCACCGAGAATTGCACCGCCCTTAGGCCCGAGTGCAATTGCACCGATTGCTACGGGTATCATATTAAGCGTGATGGCAAGCGGTCCTATTGTAAGAAATCCGATAGGTGTAAAGGACATTACAAGCAGAACTGCTGCGAGAAGTCCCATGAGCGTAAGCTCTTTAGGCTTAAAGTTCTTGTTCATTTTTTTTATCCTCCTGTTATCGTTCTCATAAAAAAGAGATACAATACATTTATTTATTTTGATTATAGCACAAATAAATTATAAAAGTATATATTTTTTTGAAAAATTGTGCTATACTTAACGAAGTTAATTAAAGGAGGCTACTCTATGCTTACAGGAAAAACCGTGCTTCTCGGTGTTTCGGGAAGTATTGCCGCATATAAAATTGCAAACCTTGCAAGAATGCTCAAGAAGCTTCACTGCAATGTTCATGTGCTTATGACACAGAATGCCACACAGTTTATAAATCCTGTTACATTTGAAACGCTTACAGCAAACAAGTGTCTTATTGATACCTTTGACAGAAACTTTCAGTACAGCGTTGAGCATGTTGCCCTTGCAAAGCAGGCAGATGTTGTTATGCTTGCCCCTGCTTCAGCAAACGTTATAGGCAAAATTGCAAACGGCATTGCCGACGATATGCTCACAACAACTGTAATGGCCTGTCCCTGCAAAAAAATAGTTGCACCTGCCATGAATCATAATATGTATCATAACCCCATCGTACAGGATAACATCAAGAAGCTTGCATCTTACGGATATGAGATTATAACTCCTGCAACAGGCATGCTTGCAAACGGTGACCTTGGCGACGGCAGAATGCCCGACGAGGAAGAGCTTTTGTGGTATATTATCAAGGAAATTGCTTTTACAAAGGACCTTGAAGGCAAAAAGGTGCTTGTTACCGCCGGCGCAACAAGAGAAGCTATTGACCCTGTGCGCTTTATAACAAACCATTCAAGCGGTAAGATGGGCATTGCAATTGCAAGAGCTGCTGCCCTCAGAGGTGCTGACGTTACTCTTGTAAAGGCACATACAGATATTGAAGCACCTATGTTTGTAAATGTTGTTCCCGTTTCCTCGGCAGAGGATATGTTCGGCGCAGTTACAAGACTTGCTCCCGAGCAGGATATTATAATTAAGGCCGCCGCAGTTTCAGACTATACTCCCCTTGTAAAGGCTGAAAGTAAGCTTAAAAAGAGTGACGGTGAAATGATCATTGAGCTCACAAGAACCAAGGATATACTCAAGCATCTTGGTGAAAACAAAAAAGACGGTCAATTCATCTGCGGATTTTCAATGGAAACAGACAACGTTATTGAAAACTCAAAGGCAAAGCTTACAAAGAAAAACTGTGATATGATTTGCGCAAACAGTCTTCGCA
>JBGVGP010000216.1:0-9937 GCA_045121735.1 Acutalibacteraceae bacterium | reverse complement strand
AAACTTTTAATATTACATTTATTTGGAGGTAAAATACCATGGCATCAGAAAAAATTACTGCTATCATTGAAGAACTTAAGACTCTCACAGTTCTCGAGCTTTCAGAGCTCGTACACGCTGTTGAAGATGAATTCGGCGTATCAGCTGCTGCTGCAGTTGCAGTTGCAGGCCCCGTTGTTGAGGCTGCTGCAACTGAAGAAAAGACAGAATTTGACCTTGAGCTTACAGAAGTAGGCGCTAACAAGATCGCTGTTATCAAGGTTGTTCGTGAGATCACAGGTCTCGGCCTTAAGGAAGCTAAGGAAGCTGTTGACGGCGCTCCCAAGATCCTCAAGGAAGGCATGTCAAAGGACGACGCTGAAGCTGCTGCTAAGAAGTTTGAAGAAGCAGGCGCAAAGGCAACAGTTAAATAATTTAACTTTAAAAACCTTTTGTAATGAAAGAACCTCTCACTTTAACGGTGAGAGGTTTTTTGTTGTGCATAAACAATTAAAGTTTTGGTCAAGCTTTTACAAAAGCTTGTGGGCATCGTCACCGAAGCGCCGCCTGCGGCGGAGGAAGCGAGGTGAGGATGGCGTAGCGGTCAAAATTCATAGGCGCTCCAAGCCGTTATGAATTTTGGGAACCGCAAGAGAGCAAGGTAAGGGGTGAAGCCCCTTACCTATAAAAAATCAAGGAGCTGTAAAAAAACGAGTTTTTTTACAGCCACTTATATTTTTTCTGACCTCGCCGGTCGGGCGTTACTTTCTTATAAGAAAGTAACCAAAGAATTTTTATTGTTATTTTACCTCATAGGTTGTTTCAGCCTTTAAATTCATTCCTACATCAGCAGTAAGTGAGCCTACACCGCCCGTTGACATAACACTTACGGGCTGAACTATCGTAAGCTTCTTAAGCTGACCTGCTGTATCAAGCTCTGCCTTTATTTCAGTAGCAGGGTACTGTATGTCAGCCTTTACAATTTTTACAGGTCCGAGAGAAAAGGTTGCAAAGTCAAGTACATCCGTTGCAGAATCCACATACTGGGGGAATACGGTCTGTCCGTTAGCAAAGCTTGAGCTATCCGCCTTAAATTTGAGCGTAAGAGTACCGTTTGCATCTTTTTCTGCACTGAGAAGGTCATCTGCAGTCACTGCAGGAAAACCGCTTGCAGGAGGAATAAAGCCGATAATTTTGACGTTCTTATCCTCATTGGCTATACCGTTTACAAAATTATAGGTAATATCCGTTTCGGGTATCAGCTTCATCATAAAGGAGTTTATTGTCTCCGTAGGCACGGGCAGAGAAAAATTAGTAATCTCAAGGTTGATTTTCTCTGTTTTATGAATGCTTACGTCTCCGGTCATTTCCTTGAGCGCGCCTAAAGCATTGTTATATTCCTCACAGATTTCCTCTGTGCTGAGCACTGCAGGTGCAGTAGTTGAGGGAGCAGTTGTAGCAGATGTTGTCGGTACTGTAGTTGTTACGGCTGAGGAGGGGGCAGTTGTGGCATTTGCAGAGGGGGCAATTGCCTGCTGTGTGGTTGCAGTGGTCGTTATGGTAGTAGTTACCGTTGTTGCTTCAGAGGGGAGCACCTCTGCTTTACTGTCACCGACGCCTCTCATAATAACTGCAAGTCCGGCTACAATAAGTAATGCACAGCCGATAAGGATAAGCCTGTGCTTATTTTTTGCTTTTTCGGCAACCAAATCTCTTTTTTCGTGGTAGCCCTTGAAATGCGCACCGCACTTTTTGCAGAAGTTTGCATTTTCGGGGTTTTCAGTCTGACAGTAGGGGCAAATTTTAAGTATCATATTTTTCTCCTTTCGCTACTTCAGCGTATAACTTTATATATAAGGGGAGAAGGCTCTCTTTTGTTTTCGCTTATTGTAATTGCCTGTAAAAAGAGCTTTTCTGCAGCTTCTATGCTATCGGCATTGTTTGTGTAGAGTGTGGCAAGCACATCACCCTTTTCAACCTTATCACAGGTCTTTTTATTAAGGATAATACCTGCCGCGAAGTCTATACTGTCGTCCTTCTTGACTCTGCCTGCACCTAAAATAACACTGGAAGAGCCTATCATTTCAGCATTCATACTGTTAATATATCCGCTTTCACGGGCAATAACCTTGTGAGCATGCATTGCCTTCGGGAAGAGCGCTGTATTTTCAATCTGTCTGAGTGAGCCGCCCTGAGAGGCAATAAATTCCTTGAATTTTTCAAAGGCTTCACCGCTTTCAAGCTGCTTTTCAGCCTTTTTGTAGCCTTCATCGGTGCTTATTCCTTCTGCAAGGGCGATAATATTACCTGCAAGCACAAGGCAGATTTCTCTTAAATCATTGCTGCCCTTACCCTTGAGCACTTCAATAGCTTCAATTACCTCAAGGCTGTTGCCTATATTCTTACCGAGGGGAGTATCCATATCTGAAATAACGGCTGCGACTCTTCTGCCGGCCTTTTTGCCTATATCAACCATCATTGCCGAAAGCTCCTCAGCCTCCTCGGGCGTTTTCATAAAGGCACCGCTGCCTGTTTTAACATCGAGTACAACGCACGAAGCCCCGGCAGCAAGCTTTTTACTCATAATGCTTGAGGCGATAAGGGGCATTGAGCCTACTGTAGCCGTAGAATCACGAAGAGCGTAAATCATTTTATCGGCAGGTGCAAGGTCACCGGACTGACCTACAACACAGATTCCGTGTTTTTTAACATTTTCTATAAAGGCCTCGGGTGAAAGTGAAGTACAGAATCCGTCAATTGCTTCAAGCTTATCAATAGTGCCGCCTGTGTGACCGAGACCTCTGCCACTCATTTTTGCCGTTTTAAGTCCCAGTGATGCGACTATGGGCGCAACGATAAGCGTAGTTTTGTCTCCGACACCGCCTGTTGAATGCTTATCTACGGTTATGCCGTCAATAGCGCTTAAATCGAGCATATCGCCGCTGTGAGCCATTTCCTTTGTAAGGGTGACAGTTTCCCTTTCATTCATGCCGTTAAGGTAAATAGCCATAAGCAGGGCAGAGGCGTGGTAATGTTCAATGTCTCCATTGACGTAGCCTTTGACAAAATAGCGTATTTCCTCATCGGTAAGCTCCATTTTGTCACGCTTGTGGGCAATTATATCATAGATTCTCATTTCATCATGTCCTTTTTGTAATTTTGAACTGTTTTATCAAAGCGTATGTCTTAATTATGCGTGCCGTAACGTATTATGATAGTATTTTATAATATTCTTATGTAAAAAGCAAGGAAATATGTAAAGAAGTAGTAAGTAGTGGGCAGCAAGAAAAAAAATTTCAGTGAGGTATTGACAAATTGGTCTATAACTGATAGACTGAAGATGTAGTCTATAGACAATAGACCAAAAAGGAGTGATAATATGGAAGAAATCCGTCTCGGTGCTGTTGAAAAGCGTTTTGCCGATATTATATGGCAGAATGAGCCTCTTTCATCAGGTGAGCTTGTAAAGCTTTGTGAAAGGGAGCTTGCCTGGAAAAAAAGCACAACCTATACAGTTTTAAAAAAGCTTTGTGAAAAAGGCATTTTTCAGAATGAAAAGGGGGTAGTAACCTCACTTATTTCAAAGCAGGAGCTTAATTCCCGTCAGAGTGAGCAGTTTGTTGAAGAAAACTTCAAGGGCTCGCTTCCTGCCTTTATTGCCGCCTTTACAAAGCGCAAGGAAATTTCGCAAAAGGATATGAACGAAATAAGGAAAATGCTTGACTCCTTTGAGGAGGTGTAACTATGAATCTTTCTGAGATTGCCGTTTTGTTCGGTGAGTTCTTTATCGAAATGCCGGTACATATTTTTAACATCAGTATAAGTGCATCATTTTTTGCTCTTGCAGTTATGCTTTTCAGATTTATTTTTAAAAAGTCACCCAAGTGGCTTGTTGTAGCTTTGTGGGCGCTTGTTGCAATAAGGCTTATCTGTCCCTTTTCAATAGAGAGTGCAATGAGTCTTATTCCCAGTGCAGAAACCTTACCTTTGGAGCAGGCGTTTGCAACTGATCATGACAGTGCGTATACTGTTTCCTTTGACCTTGTTAAAAATCCGCATTATACGGAATTTGCAGGCGACGGAGCGCAGGCTGCTCTTACAGGCTTTGACACTTTGGCAGTTGTTTTTGGTGTTTATGTCTGGTTTTTCGGTGTTTTTGCAATGCTACTTTATGCCCTTATCAGCTACATAAAGCTCAGACGCACTGTCCGTACGGCAATTCCGTCAGAGGGTAACGTATGGCTTTGTGATAATGTGAAAAGTCCCTTTATTTTAGGCGTTTTCCGTCCGCGTATCTATCTTCCCTCTGATATGGATGAAAACACGGCAGAGCTTGTCCTGAAGCATGAAAAGGCTCACCTTAAGCGCAGAGACCATTTGTGGAAGCCCTTCGGCTTTGTGCTTTTGTCCCTGCATTGGTTTAATCCTGTTTTATGGCTTTCCTATATTCTTCTTTGCCGTGATATTGAGCTTGCCTGCGACGAAAAGGTGATAAAGGATATGGAAGTAGCTGGCAAAAAGGCATATTCCGAGGCTCTGCTTTCCTGCTCTGTCAGTCACAAAATGATTGCAGCCTGCCCTGTTGCCTTCGGTGAGGTGGGTGTTAAAAAGCGAATCAAGAGCGTACTCAATTACAAAAAGCCAGCCTTTTGGCTTATTGTTATTGCTCTTGTTGCAAGTGTTGTAATTGCCCTTTGCTTTATGACCGACCCGAAGAGTGAAAACGGGGGATCGGTCAGCTTTGACGGTGTTGATGAAATTTCAGAGCTTACCTTCCCTATGGAAAAAATTCTCGGCAACACAAAAACCTTTGTAATTTATAACGGTAACAGCACAACGGACGATTACTTTGAAGCTCAGAGAGAAGATGTTTCCTGCTACAGAGAGGTTTCATCCTTCCTTGAGGAGCTTGACCTGACACGGATTGTTGACGGCGAAGTTGACCCGTTTACAGAACCGCAGACAAACGCTGTAATTGAAATAAGATATTCCGAAGCAAGGCCGGTAAGAATAATATTCCACGATAATTACACTAAAATGTATATGAACCACTCAAAGGACGGTTATTATGCAAGAAGTAAGGATTATTATGTTGAAAACCCTGAAGAAGCGAAAAAATTCTTTAACGAAAAGCCTTATATGCAAAATTCTCTTGTGTGGGAATATAACCTTGCAAGCAGCTCATGGGGGCATTATGAGCTTGTTTTCTGGCTTGATAACAAATATCAGCTTAACGGTAAGGTAAAGGGCAAGGGTAGAATATCAACCCTTACAAACGAGGATACGGGTGCTGAGGGCATTTCATGGAGTCCTGAATTTTTAGACGGTCCCGATGAGTATAATATTGAAATTCCCGTTATTGCAGAAGGAAAAGAAAAGATTTTTACTCTTACCTTTAACAATGTCGGCAAAAAAGCTCTTTCATCCTATTTTACAATCCGTGCCGATAACCTTGTGATAGCTGTAGGGGAAGAGCCTTATAAATTTGTGCTTTCAGAGCCTGAAGATCCTGATAATCTTCAATGGTACTATAACCCATCCTTAATTGCCGAGGGCTATACACAGCTTTCCTTTATGCTTCCCGACGGCTACACTATTGCAAGCCGTGAAATACAAAGAAACGGACAATCCGATAATTTCGATTACAATGCTGAAGCCGCTGTTACCGAATTCAAATGGTCGCCCGATTACGATAATGTTATGGAAACGGGAAAGCTTGATATGACGGTTACCGCCGTTAAGGACAGAGAAACGGTAGACTACAAATTTACACTGACTCCCGTTTCAAAGGATGAAAAGGGCGGAATTTACTTTGATATTGAACCGCTTAACTGTATAATCACACAGTACAAATGGGCAACATACATGCTTGACGGCAGTGCTGAAGAGCAGAATGACACCGTGACGTTTTACGACCTCGAAGCAGACGGCTTTGATACAGAGCTTTTATCTGAGCTTTTTATGACAGAAAAAGCAACTGTTGAAAGCGGTGACAAAGAGGCGGTTGTTTATAAATGCGACAACATCCTTGCATTTTTAGACGGCACGTGGGAATTTGAAAAGGGCTTTTATTCACATCCCTCGGGTGCAGACCTTTGGGATATGAAGGAATATTCAATTAAAGTTGATATTGACCAAAACAGAACATATAGTGTTAATTTTAACAAGGATTGTTCTTTGATGTGGCTTACTGATAACAAGGGCAGCTACACATCGACCTATAAGCTGAAAAATCCCAAAGAAGTAAAAGAATTTTTTGATAACGAGAAATTCTTTGAGGAATCATACATCTGGGAATATAATCCGTCAGCCGATACCTACAGCTACAATTACCTCAGATTTATTGTTGAGGGTGAATACGGAAGCTACACGGCAGCTTGTGAAAACGGAGCACTCAGAAAAGCGGAGATAAAAAAGGATAAAATAAGGGGAATTATTCAGTCAGATACAACAAAGGAAACAGAATGCACAAAGTCTGATAACCTTGTGTGGTCACCTGACGGTGCAATGCAGGACACAATACACATTAAGCTCGACGGTAATACAAGTGACTTTTATGTATATGTAAATCAGCTCGGCACTAACTATGCGGGCAATGCGATTTACAAAATAACTGCAGATTATGCAAAAGTTATGAAGGTTAAGCAGGGGAGTGATATATCCTTTAATTTTGAGCAGACCTATGATGTAATATGGTCATATAATCCTATGGCAGGCGGAACCTGGTGGTATCAGACAAAGTACATTCTTCCCGAGGGCTATGAAATAAAGTCAGCCGAAGCCACAAGCGGTGAGGCAACAATCGAAGACCGTTATTATAATAATCCTGACGGCGGAAAGCTTGTATGCTGGTCACCTGACCATTTTTCACCCGGAAATTCAATTCTTACTGTTGTCGGTACAAAGAGCGGTAAGGAAAAAGAGTTCATAATTCATATGGATTATGAGGGCGACAAAAACGATACGGGACGAAAGAAATACATCATAAGCCCAGTTAACTGTAAAATAAAGCAGGAAACCATAGCCACATTCCTTATCGAAGAAAAGTAAATACAACAAAAGCACCGTTCAGGATTACTCCGAAACGGTGCTTACTTATTGCTGTTTTCTTGCCTCTCCCTTTGGGAGAGGTGGCAGACCGAAGGTCTGACGGAGAGGGCTACTGACTACTGTCTACTCAAATCACAGTACAGCCGCAAAGGTCATTCTTTCCTGAATACTCGCTTTGCCGTGACCTGTGCCGATACCGCCGTGGTCAGAGGTAATGATAATAAGCCAGTCTTCTTTTTCATATGCAGGTCTTGCTTTTATAGCTTCAATTACATAATAAGCGTATAAATCTGCTGTCTTAAAGGCTTCCTTGTACTTGGGATTGTTGAAGGTGAAGCCCTTGTTGTGTCCTGTTGAATCTGTAGGCTCATAAATTGCAAAAATAAAGTCGGCACAGTCAGGCTTGTTGACCTCTTCAATTGTATAATCAAAGGATGCAACATCGTCCTCACACTTTACAAAGCTTACGTTGAGGGCATTATCCTCACAGTATTTCTTCTCGTCAAGGTAGGTTGCGTTCTCTCTTGAAAAATGTCCGCCCCATTTTGTGATAAATGCTGATGAGTCAGCAAGCTTATCTTCAACAAGTGAGGTAAGCAGAGTCTTTGTGTCCATTGTTTTTGTAATATCGTTACCTGTAATACCGTGAACATCTGCCCAGAAGCCTGTAAGAATTGAGCACCAGCCGGGAGCAGTTGAGGTGTCCTGAGTATTAACCTCGGGATAGTTCACACCGCCGCAGTAGTAAAGGTCAAGAGCTGCACCGTCATTTTTAAGTGCGGTAATACCGCTTTTTTCTTCATCAATTTCCTTGAGAATATCAGCACGGCAGCCGTCGTAGCCGAGAACAATTGCCTTCTTTTCTGTTTTACCCTTTTCAATGGGTGAGTTAAAGTGGAATTTTATTGTGTTATAAAGCTCTGTCTGGGGGAGGGCAGTCTCAATTGTGTTACCGTAGCCTACAGCTGCAACATTCGTTCTGTAAAGCTCCTCATTATCTCTCGGATCCCACATATAGCGTACAAAGGGGAATGCTATAGCCGCAGCAAGCACAAGAATTACTGCAAGCGCGATAAGAATTTTCTTTTTCATATTTTTCTCTCCTTTATTTTAACCTTGATAAAAATATACACCCATTGACAATTAAAGTCAATGGGTGATTTTGTTGAACTTTATCTCGCCACTTGGCCCTGCGAAGCTTCGCTTCGCCCTGACTACTGACTACTAACTACTGACTACTGAATTAATACATTCCGCCGCCCTGAGCCATAGCCGCTGCTGCAGCTGCATCTGCTGCGGGGTCGGGAATATCTGAAATAAGTGATTCAGTTGTAAGCACCATAGCGGCAACTGAAGAAGCGTTCTGAAGTGCTGAACGGGTAACCTTTGTGGGGTCGAGAATACCTGCTTCAGCCATGTTTACATACTGCTCCTTGGCAAAGTCGAAGCCGTAGCCTGTCTTACCGCTTGAAATGATTTCGTTAACGATAACTGAGCCTTCAAGACCTGCGTTCTTTGCTATCTGACGAACGGGCTCCTCAAGAGCCTTGAGAACGATGCGTACACCGGTCTTTTCGTCAGCGTCCTCTGTGCTTTCAAGAAGTGCTGCAACTGCGGGCACTGCATTGAGAAGTGCAACACCGCCGCCTGCAACTGAGCCTTCCTCAACGGCTGCCTTTGTTGCTGCAAGAGCGTCGTCAATACGAAGCTTCTTTTCCTTCATTTCGGTTTCTGTAGCAGCACCAACCTTGATAACTGCAACACCGCCTGCAAGCTTAGCGAGTCTTTCCTGAAGCTTTTCTGTGTCAAATTCTGATGTTGAAGCCTCAATCTGAGCCTTAATCTGATTTACGCGAGCCTTAATCTGCTCCTTGTCACCTGCACCGTCAACGATTGTTGTGTTTTCCTTTGTGATTTTAACCTGACGTGCTGAACCGAGCATTTCGATTGAAGCAGTCTGAAGGTCAAGACCGAGGTCAGCAGTGATAACCTGACCGCCTGTAAGAATAGCAATATCCTGAAGCATATCCTTTCTTCTGTCACCGAAGCCGGGAGCCTTTACTGCAACGCAGGTGAAGGTGCCGCGAAGCTTATTAACAAGAAGAGTTGCAAGAGCTTCACCCTCAACGTCCTCTGCAATGATAACGAGCTTTCTGCCCATTTTGAGAACCTGCTCAAGAAGGGGGAGAACCTCCTGAATGTTTGAGATTTTCTTATCTGTGATAAGGATAGCAGCATCGTCAATGATAGCTTCCATCTTGTCTACATCTGTTGCCATATAGGGTGAGATGTAGCCGCGGTCAAACTGCATACCTTCAACAACTTCTTTCATTGTTTCAGCAGTCTTTGACTCTTCAACGGTGATAACACCGTCTGTTGTAACAATTTCCATTGCTTCGGCAATAAGTGTACCGATTGCCTCGTCAGCAGAGGAGATTGTAGCAATTCTTGCAATATCGTCAAAGGTTGTAACGGGGCTTGAGTTTGCCTTAACAACCTCAACAGCAGCGTCAACTGCCTTTTTGATACCCTTTTTAACAACCATGGGGTTTGCACCTGCTGCAACGTTCTTCATGCCTTCACGTACAAGTGCCTGTGCAAGAAGAGTAGCGGTTGTTGTACCGTCACCTGCAACATCGTTTGTTTTTGTTGCAACCTCCTTGATAAGCTGAGCGCCCATGTTTTCAAAAGCGTCATCAAGCTCAATTTCCTTTGCGATTGTAACACCGTCGTTTGTGATAAGTGGAGCGCCGTACTTCTTGTCAATTACAACGTTTCTGCCCTTGGGTCCGAGGGTGATTTTAACTGTATCGGCAAGCTTGTCAATGCCGCCCTGAAGTGCTTTTCTGGCGTCTTCGCCGAAAATAATCTGTTTAGCCATAGTATGTTACCTCCGAATTTAAAGATG
>JBGVGP010000215.1:0-2621 GCA_045121735.1 Acutalibacteraceae bacterium | reverse complement strand
GTCTTGAGCAGATAATTATGAAGGCAATGCAGAAAAATGTGGTTGACCGTTATCAGTCAGCCTCCGAAATGCTTTTTGATATTGACCTTTATAAAAAGAATCCGAACATAAAATTCAACTATCTTTTCTCTTCAACAGGCTCTCATACAATCGCAGAAAAAGCCCCTGAGGCACCTGCTGTTCCCTTGCGCCGCCCTGTAAGACAGGCGCCTAAAAAGCCTGCACAGCAGCCTGCTAAGGCACCGGCAAAGCCTGCTCAGCAGCAGCCTGCTAAAAAGAGTGTGAAAAAAGAAGATTCGCCCGAAATCAAGAAAAAGAAGGCTACTCTCGGTCTGCTTACCGGTATGCTTCTTGCTCTTATAGTTTTTGCATTCATAGTTATAAATATGTTTGTAAATAACGATAAAAAGCTTGTTGTACCCTCTCTTACAGGCCGTAATTATTATGAGGATATAATGAACAATCCTCTTTACGCTAACTTTACTATTACTCCCGAATATGATGACAACAGCACCGCTGCTACGGGTACAATTATCGAACAGACTCCCGAAGCAGGCAAAAAGATTGAGTTCGGTGCTGAAATTAAGGTTATTATACCCGGAAGCAACAGTGGTGTTGAAATTCCCGAGGATATTATAGGCAAGAGCTTCAGCACAGTTGAAACTGAGCTTAAATCACTCGGCTTTAATGTAACTATCGTAAAAGAAAAGAACGATGATGCCGAGGTAGGTACAATTATACGTTCAGACCCCCGTGCAGGTGAAAAAGCCGCTTCGGGTGCCTATATTACCCTTTATGTTGCTACCAATGACGATTTCGAGCCCGTTGACGTGCCTGACCTTATGGGCAAAACAGTTGACGAGGCAAGAGCAGAGCTTGAAGCTGTCGGTCTTTATCTTGACAGTGAAAACAGTGAGTACCGTAACAGCTCTGTTACAGCAGGTCTTATTATCGGCTATGAAGACTTAGGTGAGCAGGTTCTTCCCGGAACAAGCATTGCCGTATATATCAGTAACGGTAAAACCTACGACAATACTCCCACCACTACAAAGGCTACAACAACAAAGAAAAAGAAGACCACAAAGAAAACTACAACCGAGAAAACAACCAAGGAAGAAAAAACTACCAAGGCTGAAAAGACAACAGAAGTAGAGACTGCAACAAAGGCTACAACAACTAAAAAGACAACCAAGCCTGCAGAAACCGAAAAGACTACTGCTAAAAAGACAACAACCGCTGCAACAAAGACCACTGCGAAAAAAACAACTACAGCGGCAACCGAGAAAACCACAGCCGAAAAAACGACAACAAAGAAGGCTGAAAAAACAACTGAAAAATCAGAGACAACCACAAAAAATACTTCTCAGAGCAGCAGTGCCGCAGATAAGGAAGATTAATTTATGGAAGGTTGTATACTTAAAGGCATCGGAGGCTTTTATTATGTAGAAACCTCCGAAGGCGTATTTGAATGTAAGGCCAAGGGTAAATTCAGAAAGGAGCGCATTGTTCCTCTTGCCGGAGATAAGGTTGAAATCACTTTGCGAGACTCCCAGGAGAACACTATCGATGTAATTCTTGAAAGAAAAAATAAGCTTGTAAGACCGCCTGTTGCTAATATTGACAAGCTTATGATTATTGTTTCTGTTGTTTCACCCTTGCCCAACACTGTAATTATCGATAAGCTTACGGTTATTGCCGAAAGAAAGAATATTGAGCCGGTTATCGTTATAACGAAATCGGACCTTGAAGAGGAAAAAGCACAGGAGCTTTATGATATATACTCTTCAACGGGCTACAGAACATATCTTTTTTCAAGCGTTGATAAGCGTAATCTTGAAGAAATCAGAGCTGAATTTTCGGGCTGTCTTACTGCCCTGACAGGAAATTCGGGTGCAGGTAAATCTACTCTTCTTAATTCTGTCGACCCGAAGCTTGAGCTTCCTACGGGTGAAATAAGCAATAAGCTCGGCAGAGGCCGTCACACAACTCGTCAGGCGGAAATTTTTCACGTTGCAGACGGACTTGTTATTGATTCTGCAGGCTTTTCAAGTATTGAATTTACGGGTGAAAACCTTTTTCTTGCTAATGAACTGCAGTATTGCTTCAATGAATTCAATGAGTTTATACCGTCGTGCAAATTCAACGGCTGCTCACACATCAACACTAAAAGCTGTGCTGTTATTGAAGCCGTTGATAACGGCCGAATCAGCAAAAGCAGATACGAAAGCTACCTTACAATGTACGATGAGCTTAAAAATATAAAAAGCTGGCAGATTTAATATCATACTCACAAAAATACCCTTGCTGTGTATACTGTTAGAGATGGCACACAAAACCGTCGCCGTTTCTTTAGGGGGATGATATTTATGTCACAGCATCGCGGTTGCCATAAAGGGCTGATTTTCACCGCCTTTGGTGCAGGATTATTGCTTGCAATGTGCTTTCCGCTGAAAATGATGATTTTCATCCTTGCGGTTATGCTTGTCATTCTTGGAATCTTTTACTGCCAGAAATGACAGATTATTCATGGAGGGATTTTAATGAAGGTTGTTGTTTTCAGAAGTCCGAAGGCGCTCAAGGGTATTCTTAAGCTGATTTTTAAAATTAACGATAAGGATGTA
>JBGVGP010000214.1:0-1965 GCA_045121735.1 Acutalibacteraceae bacterium | reverse complement strand
TCAGATATAAAGCCAACAAGGCAGCAATGGCGCAGTCAAAAATCAAAGCGCTTGAGCGTATGGACCTTGTCGAGCCACCCGAAAGCTATGACCTTTCAGCCTTCAGAGGTGCTTTTGAGCCTGATTTCCAATCCGTTAACGATGTTCTGACCGTCCGTGACCTTGAAATCGGTTATGATAAGGTGCTTTCAAAGGTCAGTTTTGATATCAAGCGCAATCAGCACGTAGGTATACTTGGCGGAAACGGCCTCGGAAAATCAACCTTGCTAAAAACTATTGTCGGTAACATTCCTGCAATGTCGGGTAATTTTATAATCGGCGGCAATGTAAAAATCGGCTACTTTGACCAGCAGATGGCACAGTATACAAGTAATAAGACAATTCTTGCCGATTTCCTTGATGAATTCCCCTCTCTCACCGATTTTGAGGCAAGAAGTGCGCTCGGCGCATTCCTTTTCAGCGGTGAGGATGTGTTTAAAAACGTTGACGTTCTTTCCGGCGGTGAAAAGGTCAGACTTGCTCTTTGCAAAATCTTCAAGCATAAGCCTAACTTTCTTATATTGGACGAGCCTACAAACCATATGGATATTGTCGGCAAGGAAACACTTGAGGATTTGCTGAAAAACTTCAACGGCACTCTCCTCTTCGTTTCTCACGACAGATATTTTGTAAAGAAAATAGCGCATCATATTATCTCCTTTGAGGGTAAGGAAGAGGTAAAGTGGTTTGAGTTCGGCTATGACGAATACGAGGAGTTTCAGCTTAAAAAGCAAAACGGCATTGCTGACGCCGCACCACTCCCCTCTTCAGCAGATACGGCTGCAAAAAAGCAGAGCAAGGGCAGCTATACAACTCCGGCAAAGGAAAAATCAAAGCGTGAAAGAGCCTTAAAAAAAGCCGAAGAAAGAGTCAGCAAGCTTGAAGAAGCTGTAGAAGAGTTGAATAATGAGCTTCAAAACGAAGAAAATCTCACTGATTATATAAAGCTTTCCGAGCTTCAGAATAAGCTTGCAGAGGCTGAAGAGTCGCTTCTCGAGGCAATGGCAGAATGGGAAGATGCTGAAAAGGCCTTGGCTGAAAAATTTTAACAAAAACTAAAGAGGTGGTGTGTGGACCTCTTTTTTTACTGTAATTAAAAGCCTAACAAACCGAACAGGCCATAGGATAATGCAGAAATGATTCCGCCTGCAACGAGTACACCTGCACCGATTGTAAGTAAGGCATCTCTGATTCTTATATCAAGAAGGTCGGCAATAAGAGCCCCTGTCCAGGCGCCAGTACCCGGGAGCGGAATTGCAACAAAAAGGAAAAGCCCCCAAAGCCTGTACTTTTTAACCTTATCAGCCTTTGAAAGTGATTTTTCTTCAAGTCTGTTGATAAAATCACCGATGCGCTTATTCTTTTTAAGAAGCGCAAAAATCTTCCTGATGAAAAGAAGAATAAACGGAATCGGAAGCATATTACCAATGTAACATATTGCAAAGGCTCTTATAAAATCAATGTCCATAAGCTTTGCAGCAACAAGACCGCCGCGAAGCTCAAGTATAGGCATTAACGAAACTATAAAGGCGATTACCTCTGAAGATATTCTGCCCTCAAGTGCGGTAACTAAAAACTGAGCTAAACTGTCTGTCATATTTACCCTCACCCTTAAACTCTGTTAACAATAAAATAATTCATTGCTTCATTAAGAATATTTTTATCGTTCTCATAATTGAGAGTATTAAGTGCTTTTTCGTAACCGAACCATCCGCACTCTTCAATTTCCTCTTCCTGTAAGGTGAATTTTGATTCGTCAGTTTTTGCAAGGAAAATAAGAACGGATTTTTCAATCTTACCCTGAATTGTGTAGTCTGATTTCTGCACAAAATCGGGCAGGATTTTAATGTTGAGGCCTGTTTCCTCAAAAACCTCTCTTATGGCTGTCTGCTCGTTTGTTTCACCGGGCTCAACGTGACCCTTCGG
>JBGVGP010000213.1:0-5127 GCA_045121735.1 Acutalibacteraceae bacterium | reverse complement strand
CTTTATCACGGCAGGTATTATATCCGCAGGAGCCACAATTAAGCTCATCCGACGGTTTGAATTTACCCATCTGACGAAGAGCGCTGTTTATTTCAAAATCGGAAGGCATAGGAGCTCTTCGCTCAATATACTTTATTACCTTTCTTAAATCGGCAGTCTTGGGTTGAACTACCTCAAAATCCTTATCTCCGGCATAGGTTACAACCTCGACATAGTCCTTAACGTTTGAATCATGGTGATATTTCTCTATAACAGGACCGCCTACACAGCTGCCGTTACACGAGGACATTTCAATAAAGCATTTGTGGATTTTACCCTTTTCGATATCCTTAAGCACAGACATACAGTTTTCAACACCGTCAACTGCAACATATGTATACTGACGGTTTTCGTTCATAGTTTTAAGAACGCCGCCTGTCGTCGGGAAAAATCTTGCTCTGCTGAATTCATTGCTGTCTGCTTCAGCTTCAAGCTCAACACCCTCGTCCTTCATCCATTCCGAAAGCTCCTCAAAGGTAAGAACTGCGTCTACTATACCCTTGTAATGCTCCGCCTCATCCTTTTTAGCAACGCAGGGACCTACAAAAACCGTCTTTGCGTCGGGAATTCTTCTCTTTATATCAAGACAGTGCGCCTGCATAGGTGATATAACATCTGCAAGATATTCAAGACATGAGGGGAAATGCTCCTGAATAAGAAGATTAACCGAATGACAGCAGGAGGATATAACGACGTCTCTGTCTTCCTGCTCAAGCATTCTTTCGTATTCGTTCTTTACTATGGTTGCACCGATTGCAGTTTCCTCAACATCATAAAAGCCCATTTTTTTAAGCGCTTTTCTCATTGAATTGATTCCGGCACCGTCATAATTAGCTATAAAGGACGGAGCAATAGAAACAATAACAGGAGCACCGCTGTGAATGAGCACCTTAACCTTTTCGGTTTCGTCAACAATCTGCTTTGCATTCTGCGGACAGACAACAAAGCACTGACCGCAAAGTATACATTCGTCATCAATAATATGTGCCTGATTACCTGAAAAGCGGATAGCCTTAACAGGACAGTGACGGATGCATTTATAGCAGTTTTTACAATTCGATTTTTTTAAAGTAAGACAGTTTGACATTGCGGTCAACTCCTTTCTTCAGCTATTACGTCCAATACCTTTTCTTTGAAGAACTCTTTGAAATTCTCTTTAGTGATACCGACATGCACTTCATCGTCAATCTGCACTGTAACACCGGAGCGGTTGCACCTGCCCACACAAAAGCTTCCTGCAAGAGTTATCTCTTCCTCTAAAGCGTTATCGGCAATTGCAGACTGAAAAAGCGCAACTATTTCAGGCGACCCCTTAAGATGACAGGAGCTGCCTACACAAATCTGTATGACCATTTTACACCCTCGCTAAAACTTCCTTTTCAAAAAATTCAGCAACAGTTTCAGGAGTTACTGAAAAAAATTCTTCTCCTATTGTAACACAAACGCCCTGCTGACACTTACCCATACAGAATGTGCCTGCAAGCTCTGCTTTATCTTCAATTCCATTTTGCTTGATAAGCTCCTGAAGCTCTGCCACAACCTGACGTGAGCCCTTAATATGACATGATGAACCGATACATACTGTGATTTTCATTTTCATCTCTCCTTTGTTTATCACAAGAATAACTATACAACCTATAATAAACTGTTTTCGAATTATTATAACACATCCTGCAAAAATAATCAATCAAATTCACCTGCAATCATTGACAATATAAAGAAAATTTGTATATAATAATTAAAAAGCAGTTGAAAAGGAAGATATTATGAATAAGATTACAATAATCGGCACAGGTAGTGTCGGCTCAACAATTGCATATACTCTTACAGCAACAAACATAGCTTCCGAAATTGTAATGATAGATGTAAACGATAAAAAAGCAATGGGTGAAGCGCTCGATATCCGTCAGGGTACACCTTTCTGTGCTCCTTGCTCCATCTACGCCGGCAGCTATGCTGACGCAAAGGATTCCGATATCGTTATTATCACATCCGGTGTTGCAAGAAAGCCCGGTCAGACAAGACTTGACCTTGCGCAGATAAATGTAGATATACTCAAAAGCATTATTCCGCAGATAACTAAATATGCACCCGACGCAACCTACATTATCGTAAGTAATCCCGTTGACATTCTCACCTATACCTTCTGTAAATGCTCAGATATTCCTGAAGAAAGAATTATCGGCTCAGGTACAATTCTTGATACCGCACGACTCAGAAGCCGCCTTGCTGATTATTTCACACTTAACCAGCAGAATGTTCACGCCTATGTTTTAGGTGAACACGGCGACACTTCAGTTGTCCCCTGGTCAACTGCAAACATTTCAAATGTTCCCGTTCTTCAGTATAACAAATCCTTCGTTAAATCTGACGTTATGATTCCTGACCTTGATCTAGCCGAGGTTGAAAACTACATGAGAAAATCAGGTGCAAGAGTTATTGAACGAAAGGGCGCGACCTACTACGCTGTTTCAATGTCAGTTTGCCACATCTGCAAATGTATCCTCAGCGGTATTGATACAACGATGACAGTGTCAACAATGCTCCACGGTGAATACGGAATTGACGATGTCTGCCTCAGCCTTCTTACCGTTGTCGGCCGTAACGGTGCGCACAATAAGGTTTTACTTCCTCTTGCAGACGATGAAATAAAAGCACTTCACAACAGTGCCGAAAGCCTTAAGAGCATCATCAGACAAACAAAAATATAACCAAATAAAAGCCCGGATGATAAATCATCCGGGTTATCTTATTATGAATTTTTTCTCTTAAGCTTATCAAGGGCAATTACAAGAACAGGTATAAGCACTAATTGAATCACAATACCCGGAACTGCATTTGCTACCGCACCTGCCCAGAAGGCTGAAATACCGAATTTTTCCGCATCAAAGCCTACGCAGCAAAGCTGAACAAAGCCCCATACAAGTCTGCCTGCAACCATTGAAGCAACGAGCGATATATATGTATTGACCTTATTTTTTGACAATTTGCGATAGAGAAAACCGGAGAGGAAGCCGTAAACGGCAAGCTCAAAGGCCATTGCAAAAGCAGTAGGAAAAAGAAGAGGCATACCCAATGTAGCAGAACGCAGAAGCGGCGCCACAAAGCCTACAACAAGTCCCCAGGGTGCTCCACAGATGTAACCGCAAAGAATTACAGGTATGTGCATAGGACAAAGCATTGAGCCTATCTGAGGCACCTGACCTGTTAAAAACGGCATAACAAAGGCAAGTGCAAGAAACATTGAAGATAAAGCAAGATTTGCAAGATTATTTTGTTTTTTCACAGTAAATCACTTCTTTTCAACTATAAAATCTGGTTTTAACAATTAAAGCTTTTAACCCAATTAAGCAGTGAGCCAAGGTGAGTGTTTTCTCTTACTGTCGATAACATATAGTCCGTAACGGGACCGTTATGTCTCATTTTTTCAAGAATTGCCTCCTGAAGCTCTTCTACGGTCATTTCTTCATAGGGCTTGTTTAAATTCAAGGGTGCCTTTTTACCCGCCTGTTCATCCTTTTGAGCAAAAAAGTCTTTTGAAGCTTTGGTATCTTCTGCTTTTTCCTTGATTTCATCTATTTTAACAGGCGTTATACTTTCTGTCACGGAAGCTGTGGAAATCCATATTTCCCCCGAATCGGAGGGTATATTCACCTTAACGGCGCCATCTTTCGCACTGACGTGCTTACCGCTTAACGCTCCGACATATTCATTACTGCTACCGCATTTGATATTCATATCTACTGCATTGTCACCGTTATTTACCGTTATAATAACTGACTGACCGTTAAAGCTTCGCTCATATGCAAAATGAGTTGTCTGAAGCAGAAGCTCCTTATATTCGCCATAGCAAAGAGCAGGTGCATTCTGACGTATTTTACCCAAAGCAGCAATAAGCTTTGTATAGGGGTTATTATCGATCGAACCCTTATAATTGCTGTAATCAAGTTCAGGTCTCAACGAATCGTCAGAGCCACGCTCTTTTCTGCCCTCAATGCCGAATTCAGACCCATAATAAATTGACGGTATACCCGGCAAGGTGTAAAGCATAATGTGAACAGGAACAAAGTGAGCCTTATTATTAAGCTTTGTGTAAATTCGCTCAACGTCATGGTTATCAACAAAGGTGTAAAGCTTAAGCTTTTTACCCGTCATATTATCAACATATTTGATTGTATGTGCAATTTCAAAATAGTTACGGTCATTATGACCCGAATATAATGCCTTATGAAGCATATAGTTGGTAACCGAATGAAGTGTTCCGTCATTTGCCCAGCGTGAATAATCACCGTGAATAACCTCACCCATAAGCCAGAAGTCTTCTTTAACCTCGTTTGCCACGTGGCGCAGTGCTTTCATATAGTCAAAATCCATAACATCGGCGGCATCTAATCTTAAACCGTCAATATCAAATTCCTTTACCCAGAAGCGGATTACATCACAAATAAAATCCTTTACTGCAGGATTACGCTGATTAAGCTTTACAAGCAAATCATATCCGCCCCAGTTTTCATATGAAAAACCGTCGTTATATGAATTGTTGCCCCAAAAATTAACGTTACAGTACCAGTCTTTATAAGGAGAATTTTCTCTGTTTTTCTTTATATCCTGAAAAGCAAAGAAATCACGACCTGTATGATTGAACACACCGTCTAAAATCACCTTGATTCCTTGCTTGTGGCATTCGGAAACAAAATTTGTAAGGTCAGCATTTACACCTAATCTGCTGTCCAGCTTTTTGTAATCTGTTGTTTCGTAGCCGTGACCCACCGATTCGAAAAGAGGTCCGATATAAACTGCATTACAGCCTATTGCTTTTATGTGAGAAATCCATGGCAGAAGCTGATTAAGTCTGCTGACGGGCTCACCGTAAGAGTTCGATTTAGGTGCACCTGTCATGCCTAACGGATAAATATGATAAAATACAGCCTCGTCATACCACGCCATATTATTTCCTCCCCGGAGTAATTTGCCTTATGTGCCTGAACACATTTATTGATTATAACACATTGTTCCGAGAATTGCACTATAAAAATATTTTTTTAATATTTGTTTGATAATTAATAAACAAAAAATCATAGTAACAAC
>JBGVGP010000212.1:0-2516 GCA_045121735.1 Acutalibacteraceae bacterium | reverse complement strand
TCAACATCAAGCGGCCTCTTCAAGGCAGTTGTTGCTACAGCCTTTGCATATGAGGGCTGGATTTGTGCAACCTCACTCAACGCAGAGCTCAAGGATGCTAAGAAGAATCTTCCCAAGGCTCTTGTTGCAGGTACACTCATTATCGTAGCAGTATACATTACATATTATATCGGTCTTGCAGGCGGTATTTCAAACGCAGAAATCATGCAGGGCGGCGAAGCAGGTGCAAGAATCGCTTTCTCAGCTGTATTCAGCAAGCTTGCAGGTACAGGCCTCTTCCTCTTTGTTGTTATTTCCTGTCTCGGTACTCTCAACGGTCTTACACTCGGTTGCTCAAGAGCATTCCATGCTATCGGCGCTCGTAACTTAGGTCCTGCTCCCGAAATCTCAAAGCAGGTTGACCCCGCAACAAACATGCCCGGCAACTCAGCAATGATCGGTCTTTTCATCAGCGGCCTCTGGCTTCTCTACTTCTACGGCGCAAACCTTGACAATCCCTGGTTCGGCCTCTTCTCATTTGACTCATCAGAGCTTCCCATCATCACAACATATGCTATGTACATCCCCATCTTCATCAGCATGTTCATCAAGAGTAAGGATCTCGGTGTAGTTAAGGGTAAGATCGCTCCCCTTCTTGCAATTGCCGGTTCAATCTTCATGGTTGTTGCAGCTATCTTTGCGCACGGTGTTTATCCCTACCTTGCAGCAAAGGAAGGCGGAACATTCTCACTTCCCGTTCTCTTCTATCTCATTACTTATATTGTACTTATGATTATCGGCGCATTCTTTATGAAAGAAAAGAAAGCAAAGTAATAATTATTAACAGCAAATAAAGCAGGCTTTTAGCGTGGGTGTCCAAAGGACACTCACGCAGTTTTATTCGCCATACGGCGAGTTTTATAGCTTCGCAGTTTTATTGTGCTTCGCACAGTGTTATTTGGCTTCGCCAAGTTATCCGGCGAATAAAATATCACTGAAGCCGAATGCTTCAATATCACTATTGCCGCAAGGCAATAATATCACTCTGCCGTAAGGCAGAATATCACAGAACTGTCCGAAGAATAAACGCGCACTTACTCACCGCCAAAGGTGCAAGTGCTAAAAATGAGAGGTAATACGGATGTTCAGTCCGCATTACCTCTTTTTATGTCCTTAGTAAACCAACTCATTACGCCTGCTTTATTTTTTTATAAAAAAGTTAAAAACTCTAATCTTACTTTAATTTTTCTCATATATTATACAGGTGTAAACAAAAGGAAGCCATTCCTTAAAACAAAAAAATGAAAGGTGGAACAAACAATGAAAAAAACTCTTAAAAATTTATTATCACTTACACTCGTATTATTACTCACTTGCTCAATCGCATTACCTGCTTCGGCAGCAAGCAAGCCCGCAAAGGTAACTAATCTTCAAAGCTACAACATAGACGATGATGAAATCAACCTTAAGTGGAAAAAGGTTAGCGGCGCTTATGTTTATCAGATCTACGTTTACAAATCAGGTGACTGGAAATATGTAGGCGGAACAAAGAAAACAAAGTATGAGGTTGATAACCTTGCCAGCTCGAAGCAGTACAAATTCAAGGTAAGAGCCTATAAGTACAGCGGAAGCAAAAAGGTTTACGGACCGTTTTCAAATGTAATCACAACTGCAACTGAACCTGACGAGGTTGAAAAGCTCACTGTATATTCAGTTTACAAAAAGCAGGTTACCCTCAAATGGAAAAAGCAAAGCAATGTAACAGGCTATCAGGTTTATGTATACTCCCCCTCAAAGGACAAATACGTTAAAAAAGCATCAGTTAAATCAAACAAAGCAACCATCAAGAATCTTGATCCCAACACCAGCTACCGCTTCAAGGTAAGATCATATTTCAAATCAAACGGTGATGTTTACTACGGCGAGTTCTCAGATGTTGTTTCTGTAAAGACCAAAAAGTCTTCCTCCTCATCCGCATCATCTTCAAACAAAAATTCAAGCACTGTAATCGGTGCTTCCAAGGCAACAACAATCGCACTTAACAGTGCAGGCCTTAAAAAGAGCCAGGTACGTGATTTAAGCTGCGAGCTTGATGTGGAAAACGGCGTAAAGGTTTACGAGGTGGATTTCGACTACGGCAAGTACGAATACTCCTACGAAATCAACGCTCTGAGTGGTAAAATCCTTCACAAGGAAAAGGAAAGAGATTAATACATACACAGAAAAAGCATCAGCTTATATTGGTCGTACTCTAAAGGATGGTAATTTAAAAGGCAGAAACGATTTCTCATTTCTGCCTTTTTCTATAAGGTTTTAGGATATCCTAAAGTATTTGGAAAATGCGATGTACATTTTCCCTGTTTGTTACGGTATAAGACAAATTAAAAGCTGTGTAGGAATTTTCTACACAGCTTTTTAACTATATCAAAAGAAAGAGTGTTTAATTTTTGAGAATGGTTTTGCGATATATTGCTTCGCAATTCGATATATTTTACTACATAAAATTCGATATGTTTACCTTGCGGTAAACGCGATAT
>JBGVGP010000211.1:0-4526 GCA_045121735.1 Acutalibacteraceae bacterium | reverse complement strand
GCCGAATCATAGCCTCTGTATTCAAGCCTTTCAAGGCAGTCAAGAAGATAAGGGACTGCCCTTTCCTTGCCTACGAAGCCGACAATTCCGCACATAAAAAAACCTCCTGAAAAAAACTCTTTTACTTTATTTAATTTTATGTTATACTGTTATAGAATTATTATTGACACAAGGGAGGTATTTATTTTGAAAACTGCCTTAATTGCCGCTGTGGCTGCTTTACCCGTAGCTGCATTTGCTGTAAGTGAAGCCATTGCCTCAAAGGGAAGCGGTGACGTAAATGCAGATTATCTGCTTATACTCGGCCATGCCCTTAAGGATAATGCTGCTTCACCGGTGCTTGAAAAGCGATGCGAAAAGGCGGCAGAATATCTTAAAGCTCACCCCGACACCGTAGCAATTGCCTGCGGTGGGATTACCGGTGAAAACCAGACCGTAAGTGAAGCAACAGTTATAAAAGAAATTCTTACCGAAAAGGGAATTGACGACAGCAGAATCATACTTGAAGACAAGTCCAAAACCACGGCAGAGAATTTTTATAACGCAAAAAAGCTTATGGGTGAAAAAAGCAGCTGCTCGGTTGCACTGCTTTCAAGCAGCTATCATCTACTGCGTTCACGCACCCTTGCAAAAATATGCGGCATTGACGCAAAGACCGTTGCAGCCCCCACTCCCGACGACGTTAAGCTGCGCTGCTTTGCAAAGGAGTTTTTTGCCTTCCCGTTTATGTTTATGAATTTAAAGGAGGCAAAGAAGAATGGCTAATGTATCACTCAATGCATACAAGGTAAGTGAGCTTGTTTTTAACAACAAGGTAAACGGCAAGGTTCAGCTCAAGCTTACAAACAAGGTATCGCACAATGTACGCTACAAGCAAAGCGGCACCTGCGAGGCAAACCTTACCGTAGAGGCATTTGATAAGGAGAATAAGGACGTGCTCAACTTTAAAATTACCCTTACGGGTGCCTTCAGAATTACGAAGCAGGTTGAAAAGGAATTTATTCACGTTGAAACCTTCCGTGAGCTTTATGCCCTTGCAAGAGCGCTTACTGCCACGGTTACGGGCGCTTGCGGTGTTCCTCCCATTATGCTTCAGGAAATTGACATAGAAAAGCAGGAAATTTACCGTTTTGAAATGAACGGCAAAAAGGAGAATGAGAATGAGTGACCTTTTAAACAAGCTTAATGATGAAGAGCTTGACTTCACCGTTACAATAACCGACACCGACGGAATTAAAGCCACATACGATTTTCTTGATATTGTGTTTAAGAATGAGCTTGAGTATGTAGTGCTCGAGCCCGAGGACGGCGAGGGCTATGTGGATATTTTCCGCGTTATCAAGACCTCAGACGGCGAAGCATATCAGCGCGTGACAGACGAAAGTCTGCTTGATGAGCTTTTTGAAATTTTCAGAAGAAAAAACGAAGATGAATTCGATTTTGAATAAAGGAGAATAAAACTATGAAAAAGATTATTTCACTCAACAACGAATGGATATTCTGCAAGCAGGGCGTGAAGGAAACCGTCAACCTCCCCCACACCTGGAACAATCTTGACGGTCAGGGCGCAGAAAGCACCTACTACAAGGGCGCATGCACCTACACAAAAATACTTCCCAAATATGAGGGAAAGGTTTTTCTTGAATTAAAGGGTGCAAACAGTGTTTGCAAGGTTCTTGTAAACGGCAGATGTGCAGGCGAGCACAAGGGTGGCTATTCAACCTGCCGTTTTGAGCTTACAAAGCTTCTCACCTCACCTAAAAACTTCCTTGAAATCACCGTTGACAACAGCGAAAGAAAGGACGTTTACCCCGCATTTGCAGACTTCACCTTCTACGGCGGTCTTTACAGAGACGTAAATCTTATTTACGACGTACCCGAAACTCATTTTTCACTTACCGACGCAGGCAGCAAGGGTGTTTATATCACTGCAAAGAAAAACGGTGACGTATATGTAAAATCAATTATTTCCGGCTACAGAACAGGCATCAGCGTGCTTTACGAGGTGCTTGACAAGGACGGTAAGGTTGTTGCCTCGGCAGGCGACAAGTCAAAGCTTCACGTTGACTCACCCATTCTCTGGAACGGTATGGAAAACCCCTACCTTTACACTCTTCGCGCATCAATTCTTGATATGGGTAAGGTTATTGATACCTGTGAGCTTCGCTTCGGCTTCAGAGAAATTGTATTTGACAAGGACAAGGGCTGCTTCCTCAACGGCAAGCACATCAAATTAAAGGGTGTTTCCCGTCATCAGGACAGAGAGGCTGTAGGTAATGCACTTACAATGGAGCATCACGAAGAGGACCTTGCAATTATCAAGGAAATGGGTGTAAACTCTCTTCGTCTTGCTCACTATCAGCAGTCCGGTGATTTCTATGACCTTTGCGACGAAATGGGCTTGCTCGTATGGGCTGAAATTCCCGTTATTTCACGCTTTAACAAAAAGGCACAGGATAACGCTATGACTCAGCTCGAGGAGCTTATCAAGCAGAATATGCACCACGCTTCAATCTTCTGTTGGGGTGTACAGAATGAAATCACTATCACAACAGAAACTCCCGAGCTTGTAGAGGCTATAAGAGAGCTTAACGATTATGCAAAGTTCCTTGACCCCTCAAGAGCAACCACCTGTGCACAGGTTTCAATGAGCAAAATTGAATCAGAGCTTAACCGTATGACAGACATCATCGGCTACAACCACTATTTCGGATGGTACATGAAGACCTGCGAGGGTCTTGACGAATGGCTTGAAAAGTTCCGTGAGGCTTATCCCCAGGGTACACTCTGCCTTTCAGAGTACGGTGCAGAGGGTGTTCTCGGCTACTTCAGTGATGAGCCCTTCCAGGGTGACTATTCCGAGGGCTATCAGGCACGCTTCCACGAGCATTACATCAAGACCATCAACGCTCACGATTACATCTGGGGCTCCTATGTATGGAATATGTTCGACTTTGGCTCCGCTATGCGTAACGAGGGCGGCGTTAGAGGCAGAAACAACAAGGGTCTTGTAACCTTTGACAGAAAGCAGAAGAAGGATTCCTTCTACCTTTACAAGGCATTCTGGTCAGACGAAAAGTTCCTTCACCTTGTAGGCGACAGATATCCTCTTCGTAAAATCGGCGAGCAGAAATTCCGCGTTTACTCAAGCTGTGACAAGGTAACACTTAAGCTCGGCAAGAAGCAGAAGACAGTTACTGCTGAGGGTATTTTTGAGTTTGACGGCTTCGAGGTAAAGGAAGGCGAAAACAAGCTTACAATCACTGCAGGTGACATCAAGGAAACCTTCATCTTCACAGGTGTTGAGGAATATCCCCGTGAATACAGACTTCCCGACGGCTGCTCCTCAATGGTAAGAAACTGGTTTACCGATAAGAACGACGAAGCACATCAGAACTGCTACAGCCTTGACGATACCATCGGCGATCTTCTTAAGAGCGAGGACATTCTCGGTATGGTAAGCGGTGTTATGGGCAGCCTTGTAAAAAGTCCGATTATGGCTCTTGTAAAGCCCTTTACACTCCGTCAGCTTCTTTCAATGAAGTTTATGAAAATTGATGAGGGCATGATTGATATGGCAGAACAGTTCCTTTCAACTGTACAGAAAGCAAAATAAAAACAATAAAAGTTTTGCTCAAGCTTTTTCAAAAGCTTGTCAGGGTTGGTAAGGGGTGAAACCCCTTACATATAAAAAATCACGTCCACGGAAACATTAATTCCGTGGACTTCTTTAATCTTAATTATTTCATGACCTCGCCGGTCAGGCATTCTTTCTTGTAAGAAAGAATCAAAGAACTTTGATTGTTCTGTCACTTTCAAACGTCATTCGCTCACCCGTTTTCGGATGCAGGAATGATATCTCCCTTGACAAAAGCGCAATGTTCTTTTCCTCATCCCTTGCACCGTAGCGTCTGTCACCGAAAAGCGGATAACCGCGGGAGGAAAACTGCACTCTTATCTGGTGCGTTCTGCCCGTTATAAGCTTCACACTGACGAGGCTTCTGTCCTCACCTCTGCTGATGCATTCATAGTCAAGCAAAGCCTTTTTGACGCCTCTGCGCTCTCTTTTTACAACAAAGGATTTATTCTTGCCCCTGTCAAAAAAGAGCAAATCCTCAAGTCTGCCCCTTTCTTCGGCAACCTCACCGTGCACAAGGGCAAGGTAGGTCTTTTCCATTGTACGGTCACTGACCTGCTTTGAAAGCTCTGCCGCCGCCCTTGCATTCTTTGCAAAAACCATAACTCCGCCTACACCCTTATCAAGACGGTGCACAGGAAAAATATCACTGCCCGTCATTTCCTTAAGAAGGTCAACAGCATTGACTCTGCCCTTTTCGTCACCCTGTGAAAGGATTTCGGCCGGCTTTATTGCAACAACTATGTCCTTGTCCTCAAATATTATTTTCATAGCTTCCAACTCCTGATTTTATTTTCGGGATATTCCAAAGCATTAAGAACCTACCGGAGCTGACAGAATAAGATGCAGAAGGCGTTTTCTTCACCCGTAGGTGTATGCTTATACTCCG
>JBGVGP010000210.1:0-2389 GCA_045121735.1 Acutalibacteraceae bacterium | reverse complement strand
TACAGGCTATACTGAAAACAATACTGCTGCAGCAGTGCTTGCTATCGTTGCTGACGGTGAAAGAAAAGACTTTATCGAAGACGGTGAAAACGCAACACTTATTCTTGATAAAACGTCCTTCTACGCTGAAAGCGGCGGTCAGGTGGGTGACTGCGGTAAGATTACAGTCGGTGAAAGCGTATTTGAGGTTGCGAAGACAACCAAGGACGCTGACGGTGTTGTTCTTCACCACGGTACTCTTACAGGTGACGGTATCAAGGTTGGTGACGCTGCTGTTACAGCCTACTGTGAAAAGGCCCGTCAGGCAACTGTAAGAAATCACACATCAGCACACCTTCTTCAGGCTGCTTTAAGAGAGGTTCTCGGCTCACACGTTGAGCAGGCAGGTCAGCTTGTTGATAAGGATGTTTGCCGTTTTGACTTTGTTCATTTTGCTGCTATGACTCAGGATGAAATTAACCTTGTTGAAGAAAAGGTTAACGATATAATTCTTTCAGCAATTGATGTTGATGTAAGAGAAATGCCTATTGAAGAAGCAAAAGCAATGGGCGCAATGGCTCTTTTCGGTGAAAAATACGGTGATGTTGTAAGAGTTGTAAAGGTTGGCGATTTCTCAACAGAGCTTTGCGGTGGTGCTCACGCTGAAAATACAGGTAAAATCGGCCTTTTCAAAATTGTCTCCGAATCATCTGTTGCTGCCGGTGTAAGAAGAGTTGAAGCAGTTACAGGTAAAAATGTAATGAAGTATATCGACTCAAAGCTTAAGCTTATCTCTGACACTGCTTCAGCAATTAAGGCTGCTAACGTAAATGATCTTGCAGTTAAGGCAAACGCTCTTATGGGTGACCTTAAGGCGAAGGAAAAGGAAATCGAAAAGCTTTCAGGCGTACTTGCTAATATCAAGACTGAATCAATGCTTTCAAATGCAGTTCAGGTTGGTGATGTAATGCTTGTTACTGCCTTCCTTGAGGATACAACTGTTGATGAGCTTCGTAAGATGTGTGACCTTGTTAAGAGCAAGGGTGACAATTATGTAGGTGTAATCGGTGGCGTACAGAAGGCTAAGGGTACAGGTAACATCTGCACTTGCTGCGGTAAGGCCGCAATAGCTTCCGGTGCTCACGCAGGTAACCTCGCAAGAGAGGTTGCAAAGCTTGCAGGTGGCTCAGGCGGCGGTAAGCCTGACAGCGCAATGGCAGGTGCAAAGGATGTAAATGCACTTCCTGAAGCAATTAAAAAGGCGGAAGAGGTTCTTTCACAGATGCTTTGATGAAAGGTTGATAAGAAATGAAAAAGCTTTCATCAGTATTTGCAACAGTTTTGTTGTTGGCATTTTTTTTCGTTTGTTCTGTAGTTTCAGCTTATGATTATTCTATTGCCGAGGCAGAATTTGATATCCCTGAGGATTTTGCAGTGCTTTATGGCGAGGAAGATATGACTGAAGCTGAGGATTTCAGGTTCATTTCTCCGGATGGAAGTGTAAAGCTTTCGTGCTACCACATTGATAATACCGATGAAATTTCATTTGAGTTTTTTTATCTGACTGATGCGGTTGCTTATTATTTTGAAAATATCTCCGGATTTAATTTAGATGATTACAGCTTTGAATCTGTGCAGGCATATAATGCCGACGGCTTGAATGACGGTATTATGTTTGAAGGTTCAATCAAAGAGTCTGAAAAAAATGTTCCTGTTTTTGTATATGCTTTTTCAACAACGGACAATATATACGGTTTTGAATTTACGGTTTATGATTCTTCGGGCATTGAATATGTGAATGAAGTCGTTAATTCTCTTTATATCACCGATTATGCAACATATATCGGTGATGAAGAGTATGAGGGCAATGATGGTTTCTTTGAGTTGTTTTCATTGATTGCTTTTTTGGTTGTAGGTATTGCAAGCACTCTGCTGAAATCAAAAATGAATAACACGAAGAAAGAAAAAACAACAGCGAAATCTTCCGTTAAAATTCAGAATGCGCAGGAAAAGCAGCCTACGGAAAAAATTCAGCTTAAAAAATTCGAGCTGAACGGCAAGGATATCAATATTTTCAACGAGAGGTTTATCGTTGGAAAAACTGATGATAACTTTGCAAAAAACGAGCTCGAAAGAGAAAGAAAAGAAAGAGAAAAAATGTTTCAGTAAAGGAGAAAAATTATGGATTGCATTTTTTGTAAAATAGCAGCAGGAGAAATTCCTTCTAAAAAGGCTTATGAGGATGATAAGGTCTTAGCTTTCTATGACCTTGAGCCTCAGGCACCTGTTCATATTCTTATTATCCCTAAGGAGCATATCGCTTCCTGTGCTGAGATTACAGCTGAAAACAGTGCTGTTGTATCTCATATTTTTGAGGTTGCTGCACAGCTCGGCAAGGAGCTTAAGCTTG
>JBGVGP010000209.1:0-11659 GCA_045121735.1 Acutalibacteraceae bacterium | reverse complement strand
GATAGTGTAAGAAACAAATAATTTCAAAAGCCAAGATACAGTAATCGGTATCTTGGCTTTTTCTAAATATGCGTTTTAATCGCCTGTATGCAGATATTATATCTCTTATTGTAGGATTATATATCTCGTTTAATGAGAGATGATATTTCTGTATAATATTATAAATAGACAAAATACAACAAGCAGTGAGCTTACACGGTGTTTTCACGCTTCCAAAGCCAACCTCAAAGCCGACAATGGCAATTGCTCTCAGCTGGCTTTCAAGTGCACGGGAAAAACTTAGAAAGACTGAAAAGAAAACACTATCCATTGAAGAAAAAATGGAAGAAATCCGTATCGTCAACCGGGCAAAATGGATACTTATCCGCGAACTCAAATTGGACGAGCAAGGCGCTCATCGTTACATAGAAAAACAGGCGATGGATCGATGCATTTCAAAACGGATTGTTACAGAAGAAATTATAAAAACATACGCATAACAGCAACAGCACGGCTTATATTTTCTTGAAAGTCGTGCTGTTGCTATACAATATTCAAATGCCTGGCTGTTTTATTTGTATATCAGTTCATCAAGTACGATTTCTTTTGCTTGTTGCTGAATGTTATTCATTCTCTGTACCCATTCAAGTTGATTTTCTTCTTTCAACTGCTCAGTAACACCCTCAGCCGCTTTCATTTGTTCAATGAGAGTATCAAACATATCGCGAGCCTGCCTCTCAACTTCAGCACAGTGCTGATAAAGCTTACCTTGCATAAGCAGTGTGTTAAAGAATACATACTTATGCTTTTCAAGATATGTTTTATGCATAATACCCCACTTCCCAAGTGTGACTTTTGCTTCTTCGTGTGGTAAGATGAGGTTAGGTATGAGATAGTCACCAACACGGCGATATTGGATTTTGTTTTTGTTTGACATATTTAAAACCTCCTGTTATTTGATGGCATTATTTTATCAAATAACGGAAGGTTAATCCAATGTGCCGATTTAAAGTATAAAAAAGACTGCTTTCAGAATTTTAATCTGATAGCAGTCTTAACTTTTTTTGATATAAACTTACTACAAAAATTTAAAGAACTGAAATCCTTGCACACTTTTTGCATCAATTGATGTAAATTTGATGTATGATGTAAGTTTTCGGGGATTAACACCCCTCAAAAACCCAGTAAAATAGGGCTTATTGACAATTTTATTTCTCAAGTGACTTCATTGTGGGGAAGAGGAGAACGTCTCTGATAGCTGATGAGTCGGTAAGGAGCATTACCATACGGTCGATACCGAAGCCGATACCGCCGGTGGGTGCCATACCGTATTCGAGTGCTGTCATAAAGTCCTCGTCAGTTGTGTTTGCTTCCTCGTCGCCCTGCTTGAGAAGCTCTTCCTGAGCCTTGAAGCGCTCGCGCTGATCGATGGGGTCGTTAAGCTCGGAGTAAGCGTTTGCCATTTCCCAGCCATTCATGAAGAACTCAAAGCGCTCAACGTAGTCGGGATTTTCGGGCTTACGCTTGGTAAGGGGTGAAATCTCAACGGGATGGTCCATAAGGAAGGTGGGCTGAATGAGATGATGCTCAACGAATTCTTCGAAGAAGAGGTTGAGGATATCACCCTTCTTGTGTCTTGCCTCAAATTCAACGCCCTTTTCCTTCGCAAGAGCCTTTGCTTCCTCGTCTGTCTTGATATCGTTAAAGTCAATACCTGTATACTTCTTTACTGCGTCAAGCATTGTGATACGCTCGAAGGGCTTGCCAAGGTCCATTTCAACACCGTTGTAAACGATTTTTGTTGTGCCGAGAACAGCCTGTGCAACGTGGCGGTAAAGATTTTCTGTAAGGTCCATCATGCCGTGGTAATCGGTATATGCCTGATAAAGCTCCATAAGAGTGAACTCGGGGTTGTGACGGGTATCAAGACCCTCGTTACGGAAAACTCTGCCGATTTCGTAAACTCTTTCAAGGCCGCCTACGATAAGTCTCTTGAGATAAAGCTCAAGAGAAATACGAAGCTTGAAATCCTCGTCAAGAGCGTTGAAATGAGTTTCAAAGGGACGTGCTGCTGCACCGCCTGCGTTTGAAACAAGCATAGGAGTTTCAACCTCAAGGAAGCCCTGACCGTCAAGGTAGTTTCTTACCTCACGGATGATTCTTGAACGGTTGATAAGAGTCTGCTTTGACTCCTGATTCATGATAAGGTCAACGTAGCGCTGACGGTATCTTGTATCGGTGTTTGTAAGACCGTGGAACTTTTCGGGAAGAGGAAGAAGTGACTTTGAAAGAAGGTCAATCTTCTCTGCGTGGATTGAAATTTCACCTGTCTTTGTTCTGAAAACAACACCCTCGATGCCGATGATGTCACCGATGTCAAGCTTCTTGAAGCCCTTATATTCTTCTTCACCGAGGCTGTCACGGGCAACGTATGACTGAATGTTACCCTTAAGGTCCTGGATATTGCAGAAGGATGCCTTACCCATAATACGCTTTGACATCATACGGCCTGCAACACGTACAGTCTTACCCTCAAGCTCTTCAAAGCTTTCCTTGATAACTGCACTGTGGTGAGTCTGATCATATTTTGTAATTACAAAGGGGTCGTTGCCTGCTTCCTGAAGTGCAGTAAGCTTGTCAACTCTTACCTTTCTTAATTCGTTAACGTCCTGCACTGCTTCCTGCGCAGGGATGTTTACATTGTTTTCCTGTGCCATTGTATTCATCCTTTCGGAATTTTAGTATAATCCGGAGTTGGATTTTTATTTTGTGATTTCGATAATTTCGTACTTGATGATGCCCATAGGAGCTTCAACATCAACAACATCGCCAACCTTGTGACCGATGATTGCCTTTGCTACAGGTGACTCGTCACTTGTAAGGTAGTCTGCACCCTTGTCCTTTGAGGTTGAGGATGATGAGATAATCTGATACTTGTAAACATCGCCGTATTCAACGTCCTTGATTGTTACCTTTGAGCCCATCTGAATAACGTCGGTGCTGAGTGCATCCTCGTCGATGATTTTTGCAGTTGCAAGAGTTTCTTCGATTTCCTTGATACGTGCTTCAAGCTTTGCCTGGTCGTTTCTTGCTTCGTCGTATTCACTGTTTTCGGATAAGTCACCGAAGGAAAGTGCTACCTGAATTTTTTCTTTAATTTCCTGACGGCCTTTAACTCGGAGTTCTTCGAGCTCCTCTTCAAGTTCTTTATAGCCGGCGCTGGTAAGAAGTTTTTCCTGTGCCATTATATTTCATCCTTTCACATATAGATTTATTTATAAACTATCAATTTAATATTATATAAAATTAGAGTCAATGTGTCAAGTGATTTTATCAATTATCAGTTATCATCAAACTGACTGTTATAAAGAGAAGCATAAAAGCCTCCCTTATTCATGAGCTCGGTGTGATTACCCTTTTCAACCACCTTACCCTCATTCATAACAAGTATCATATCAGCCTCACGTATTGTTGAAAGTCTGTGGGCAACAATAAAGCTTGTTCTGCCCTGCATCATTTTTGAAAATGCATCCTGAATCTTCATTTCCGTTCTTGTATCAATTGATGAGGTTGCCTCGTCAAGAATAAGCATTGGAGGAAGACAGAGCATTGCGCGGGCAATACAAATAAGCTGCTTCTGACCTGCCGATAGGTTGTCGTCTGTGATAAGTGTATCATAGCCCTGTGGAAGACGGCGTATAAAGGAATGCGCGTGAGCAGCCTTTGCCGCAGCAACAATCTCTTCATCGGTTACGCCGGGCTTTCCGTAGGCAATATTTTCCTTGACGCTGCCCTTTGAAAGCCAGGTGTCCTGAAGCACCATACCGTAACGGGAGCGAAGGTCATAACGGCTCATATTCTTTATATTTTCACCGTCAACAAGAATTTCACCCTCATCAACCTCGTAAAAATTCATAAGCAGGTTGATAAGCGTCGTTTTGCCGCAGCCTGTAGGACCGACAATTGCAACTCGGCTTCCCGGCTCTGCCTCAAGGCAAAGTCCCTTGATAAGCTCGGTGTCCGATGAATATGAAAAGTCGATACCCTTAAGCTCCACCCTGCCGTCTGCAGGAGGGTTGACACCGTTTTCAGGGTCAGGGCTTATATCCTCTTCCTCAAGCAAATCAAAAACACGCTTTGCACATGTGAGTGAATTCTGAAGCTCAGTGATAACACCGCTTATTTCATTAAAGGGCTTTGCATACTGACCTGCATAGCTTAAGAATATGCTTACCTGACCGACAGTAATACCTGTACCCGTAAGGGCAAAAAGCGCGCTGATAAGAGCAACTGCCGCATAAACAACATTGTTAACAAGTCGGGTACTGGGATTAGTAAGGCTTGAAAAAAAGGTTGCAAGCATTGAGGTCTTTTCAAGCCTTGCGTTAATTTCGTCAAAGGCCTCCATGCTCTCCTTTTCATAACCGAAGGCACTTACTATGTTCTGCCCCTCGATAAGCTCATTTATAAGCGCCGTCTGCTCACCGCGGATTTTTGCCTGCTCGGTGAAGAAGCGGTGAGTTTTTGAGGTTATAATCCTTGCAACAAAAATTGAAAGCGGAGTAAGAACAAGCACCGTAAGGGCAACAAAGCCGTTAAGGTAAAGCATTACGCCAAGGGTTGCCGCAATAGTAAGCACACCCGTAAAAAGCTGTGTAAAGCCCATAAGAAGACCGTCAGCAAAGGTATCAACATCGGTTATCATACGGCTTACAAGGTCACCCGTAGGGTGGGAATCAAGATAGGCAACGGGAAGTGAATTGAGCTTCGTGCTGACACTGTTTCTAAGGTCACGGCACACACAGTAGGTAACCTTGTTATTACAAAGTGAGGAAAGATGCCGGCTTACTGCAGAAGCAAGCATCACGGCGGCAATTATACCTATTGTATACAATACCCCGTCAAGGCTTACCTTACCCTCACCTATCATATGGTCTATAGCCTTACCGGTGAAAAAGGGTATAAGCAGCTGTCCGCATACGCTGACAAGTGAGCAGATTATGCTCAGTGCTACAAGTAAGCTGTAGGGCTTTATAAGGTGCAGTGTTTTGGTAAAGGTGGTTTTATTTTTCATTACTGCACCTCCTTTTTGAACTGGCTTTCGTGAATTTCACGGTAAACCTCACAGGAGGCTAAAAGGCTTTCGTGGTCACCAATGCCTGCAAGGGCACCGTCATCAAGCACAAGTATTTTGTCTGCGTGGATAATTGAGCTTGTGCGCTGACTTACGATGAAGATATTTTTTTCACCCTGTAATAATTTCAGTGCCTTTCTCAGCCTTGCCTCGGTTGCAAAGTCGAGGGCGCTTGCACTGTCGTCAAGGATAAGTATATCTGCATCAGAGACAAGGGCACGGGCTATAGTCAGCCTCTGCTTCTGTCCGCCTGAAAGATTTCTGCCCCACTGCTCAACACAGGCATCAAGGCCATCCTTTTTCTGCCTTACAAAGTCATCGGCACAGCTCATTTCAAGAGCCCACCACAGGCGCTCATCTGTTGCTTCCGGGTTGCCCCATAGGAGATTGCTTTTAACTGTACCTGCAAAAAGCATTGCCTTTTGCGGCACAAGTGAAACCGTTTTATTAAGCGTCTTTTTTTCAAGGCTCTCTATTTTTTTACCCTTTATGCGAATCTGACCCTCGGTTGCATCGTAAAAACGGGCAATAAGGCTGACAAGGGTTGTTTTTCCGCTACCTGTACCGCCTATGATACCTACGGTTTCACCCTTTTTAACGCTGAAGCTTATATCCGTAAGTGAGGGGGCACCTGCGCCCTCATAGGTAAAGCTTACTTTATCAAAGGCGACCGCCTCTTCACTGTCGGAAAATTCGGTTATATTACCGTAGGTCATTGAGCCTTCTGTATCAAGAAGCTGACCGACACGCTCCATGCTTGCTATTGCACGGGCAATAAGAGTTATAAGATTTGCAAGCTTTACAAGCTCAATAAGAATCTGACCGATATAGTTTATAAGCGCCACTATATCACCGGAAAAGAGAAGGCCCTTATCGGTTTTTTCTGCGCCGAAATACAGCACAAGAATAATTGCCGTATTTACAATAACATAGGTTACGGGGTTAAGCAGAGCCGACACTTTGCCTGCGGCAAGCTGTGCGTTAAGAAGTGACTCATTTGCTTTTCTGAATTTTTCTGCCTGCAGACTTTCGCGTGAAAAGGCACGGATAACCCTTACGCCGTTAAGAGCCTCAACTGTTTCACCTGTTACGCCGTCAAGCCTCTGCTGAACTTTTTTGTGCATAGGCTTTGTTATTTTCATCATACCGAAAACCACGGCAAAAAGCACAACGATAATTCCGACAAAAATAAGTGCAAGGTCCTTATCAACAGTAAAGGCAAGTATTGCCGCACCGAAAACTATAAAGGGACTTCGCATAAAAAGGCGCAGGAACATATTCACACCGTTCTGCACCTGATTGATGTCACCTGTCATTCTTGTTATAAGTGTGCTTTTACCTGTTTTATCAAGCTGTGAAAAAGAAAGGCTCTGCACCTTGAAAAGAAGCTCGTGACGAAGACCCGTAGCGGTGCCTGTTGCCGCCCTTGCAGCAAAAAACTGTGCTGTGAAGCTGCTGAGAAGTCCGAGCAGAGCCATAAGCAGAAGAAGGAAAAAGCGGCTTACAATAAAGCCCTTATCCCCTTTTGCAATACCCGAATCGATTATACTTGCAACAATAAGAGGAACTGCAAGGTCAAAGCAGGCCTCAAGCATTTTAAACAAGGGGGCAAGTATGCTTTGCAGCCTGTATTTTTTAAAGTACGGTATCAGATGTTTCATATTATACCTCTGGAAATTATTATCAAATAATTATACCTCTTAAACAGCCGAAAGTAAATAGAGTTAAAGAATAAAAAAGAGATGCAAAAGTCTCTTTCGCATCTCTTTTGTTATTGCTGTCATACACCAAGTGCCGCCGCTCTTGCTTCAAGAGCCTCAAGGTGAGTATAGTCCTCTGCCTGCTTTAAAAGAAGCTCTGCTTCGGTATAGGGCTTTGTAGCTCTTTCATAAACAGATACAGCCTTTGCCCAGGCGTTGAGGTCCTTTCTCTGCTTAAGGCTTTCTGCAAAGGTCGGAGTTTCTCTTGCCTGAATTTCTTCCTTTTCACGCTCAGAAGGAAGTCTGATGTTATCCTTACCGTATTTTTCAATAAGGCGGTTTGCCTGCTTTTTGCTCCTTGCAAGCTTGATAGCATCACTTCTGATTTCCTTTTCTTCCTTGGTTGATTTAGGAAGTGCCTTTGCTTTTGCCATTTCTGCATCGGCATTTTTATAGTAGCAAAGCTCACCCTCTGCAAAGGTTTTTTCAGCCTCGGCAATACGGATAAGACCTGCCTTTGTTGAGAACTTTAGAAGCTCTTCAACAATAATGCCGGCTCTTTCTGTTGCAAGGTTTCTTTCGTTTGCTTCGTTATATTCAGCCTTCGCATCGGCAATAGCCTTTGAGCGAATAAGCTTTTCTTCCTCGGTTTTCTTGGGCAATTTGCGTGCTGCCTTTATTTTGCTCTTATCGGCAGTAATTTTATCCTTACCGTGAAGCTCTCTTGCAGTACGGATAATTTTCATTGAATCAATAAGCTCGTCATCATCGAGCTTGCCTATAGAGTTGTTGATAAACATTGCACGAACCTTAAGCACCTCAACGTAGCCCTTGTGCTTGTTTTCGGTAAGGTCGTAGAAGAAGAAGGGAAGAAGGTTGAGCACAGCGCCTATTGCCGACCAGAATATAAGAGCCTCAAAAATATTACTTCTTATAGCATCGTCGTAAAGGACAGTGTAATCGCTCTTAAGACCGAGACTCTCATAAATATAGGGATAGAACATACCTGTGAACAGACCTATAACCGTACCTATCATACCGAGAGGTCCGAAAAGACCGTCAACACGCACACCTGTTTTCCACTGATGGTAGTCTCTCATATCGGCACTGATGTTGTGCTGAATAATATTCCAGAAGGTGCTTATAAAGGTGTTGAGATAAGTAATAATACAGATAAGCCATATGTTACGGTAGGCAAAATAAAGAGCAACAATAGCTATAACGTTAAAGCCGTTAATTATAATAAGCAAATTACGCTTACCGAATTTTTTAATTGCAAAGGGACAGGCCATCATCGACCATAGTGCCGCATTACCTATTACAAGGCTTGCTATACCCTCCGGGGCACCAACATATTTTCCGTCAAAGCCGTAGTTAAAGCTCCAGGTAAGAATTACACCGTAGCCTGACTCAAGGAAAACGACCCACGCTGCAGCCTGAATCATCCAGTAATACTTGTTTTTTGCAACCTCTCTTATTGCGTCAAACATTCTTACGGGCTCGGGCTTGACCTTGGGAAGAATAAGCCTTTCCTTTACCTTACGGAAGAAAACAAGGCTCATAATAAGACCGATTATTGTAAAGCAGGGATAAATAACTCTGTAGGTCCAGATGTTATCTCGTCCCCAGGTCATACCTGCAAGGGCAGGCAATGCCGCATTTGAGATAGTTGGCGCCAATGAATAAATAATCTGCGAAATACTCATTACATTGGAGCGCTCCTGGGAGTCGGGCGTAATAATCTGCTGGAAATAGTTGTAGCTTTCGGTATAAAAGCTCATTGCTATGCTTATTGCAAGATACATAACCTCTACCACAACGGCCTTGGTTATGTAATTCATATGCTCATAGGGAAGCCACACAAAAAGCGTTGAAAGCAGGAATATCGGAAGAGCCGACTTCTGTATAAAGGGCAGGAATTTGCCACCCTTTAAATTATGGTTATCATAGTACCAGCTGCGGAAAATACCGATAGGGATACCTATGATATTTGCAACATTAAGCATAATCTGCAGGTGTACAGGCTCAAGACCGATACTGGGACCTACGATATAGTTTGTAGCGCTCAGTCCGATGCTTGAGGCAAGTAAGGTGAGCCAATGCACACCAAAGCCTGCACCGCTTAAAAAGGCTACCTCCTTGTAAGAAACGTATTTACCCTCTGCCGGCTTCTGCCAATAGGTTTTTGCCGTATTTACGGCTCCCCTGACCTTATCCTTAAGGGCGGGCTTTGATGTTTTCTCCAAATTTTATCTCCCCTTTATTTTTCAGTTAACGCTGTTGAAGGTAAGTGACTCTATTCTTGGTGCAAAGCTTTCATTGCCGGCGAAAAGCACATTGCCGCTGTTTGAAAGTGTTACTGTGTTTTCACCCTCTTCAAGCTCCACATTGAAGGTGAGGGTTTTATAGTTATAAAGGCTGTAGGTGCTTCTGCAGAAAATATCCTGCTCTTCACCGTTTACATTTACTGTAATAAGAGCCTCTATAAGGTCAACATTATAGGCATGATAGCCGCCCTCAAGGTTATTTGCATAATTGAGAGTTACTCGGTAGCTTCCCTCTTCGGGAGCAGTTACCTTGAATTCAGCGCCACCGCCCTGACTTGAAATTCCGTCTATGAAGCTGTTGCCGTACTTATCTGCTTTAAGCTCTGCCTTACCGTAAAGACTCATATCTGCTGCCTTTGTCTTTATGCTGAAGGAAGCATCGTCAGCCCTGTAAAGAGCAAATGATGAATCAGCAGTATCAAGGCTTATCTCGTTAAGTCCTCGTCTTAAATAAATAAGCTGACCGTCAACAAGGCTGCAGCCGACACCGTCAACGGTACCTGCAGCTGCCTTTACTGAGTTTATTTCATAATATCCGTCATAGGGTGCAACGGCAAGGTATTCACACTCTCCGTCAGGAAGAAGGCTTATTTCATCAGCTTCCTCATGAAGGCTCATAATTGCACTGTCAAGCACAAAGGTGCCTTCACCGTGACTGAAAATAATTTCGTGAAGACCTGCACAAAGGTCAAGCTGCATCTCATAGCAGTCTGTATATTCACTCTTGATAGTGTTAGGTAAGAAAAGCTCACCTTCCTTACCGTCAAGGCTGAATTTGACCTTGGTAAAATCTCTGTCGTCTCTTGTGCTTCCGTCGTTGGCGTTACCGAAGATAACCCTGAAATCATACTTGCCCGAATAAGGTGCCCATACCTTGATTTTTACTCCGTCGCCCTCATTTTCAAAGCCGCCGCACATTCCGTTCTGTCGGCCTGTTGTTGCATAAGCGCTGTCATAGGTATAAGCAGAGCCGAGAAGCTTACCGTCTTCGAATTCATATCTTACGGGAATATTATTGTTTTTTACAACGGGAGCGTCCCGGTCAGCCTCACTTACGGTAACAAAATAAACCGAATCGGTATCAGTACCTGGAATGTTTATATTAAGCTTACCGCAGCTGACGGGTGCGTTATACTGCATTAAGGTAACAGGTGAAGAAACAATACCTGTAAGCCCCTGATAATAAACACACTCTACCTTTACGTTAACCCTTTTGCCTATATTGGTATCATCGAGGTTGCTGATTTTAACAGCCCTTTTATCCTCACTGCCGGTAACTATCATATTTATAGCATCCTTATCGTCAGTGATTACTGCAACGCCGTCAAGTCTTTCACGGTAGCTGTATTTATCCTGTGACTTACTTGTAACCTCAAGGTGATTACCGTCAAGCTCGGCATATTTTCTGTAAAGCCACCAGTTTGAGTTAGGAGAGTTATCGTCTGCGGCAGTATCGTTAAGATTATTTGCAAGGCGCCAGAAGGCCATATTGCCGTAAACTCCGCTTTTTTCCATTGCAATAATGTAATGAAGCATTGTTGTGGGATTGCCGCAGTCCTCCATTGTGCCGTATTCTGTTACAATAATGGGAAGCTCATTTACGCCGTAAAGCTTTTCGATTCTTCTGTAGTCCTCAACGTGCGTATGCCAGTCGGGAATTGACCACCAGGCAAGCTCGTGATAAATCATAATCTCGGGCACACAGTTGTTTTCTGCGCAGTATTTCATAAAGCCGTCAATTTTAGTTGTTTCATAGTCACAGAAGCCGGGACCGCCTATAACCGCATCAGCGTCAAGGCTCTTTACGTAATCGTAGGTCATTTTCCACGCCTCGTAAAAATTCTGTCTGCCGACATCGTCATAACGGACTTCACCGTCAACGTAATTGCCGAACCATACAGCGTTATCGCATTCATTATAAATGCAATAAACAAGCTTATCCTTGTAAGACTCTTCCTTGAGAAGCTCAACCTTTTCCTTTACAAGAGGGAAATAGCTTTCGGTAATGAATTTTTTCCAGTCATATGTACCGTTTTTACGCATTTCCATAATTTCATCATAACAGTAATACCAGGTACTGTATGAGTCCTGCAGGTAAACAACGGTATAGTCACATTCCTCAAGCTGAGGTGCAACGTGGCTGATGTCTCCTGTGGGATGCTGAAGACCCTGAGGAACCTTTTGTGAAACGGATGCAATATCAAGGCTGTCGGTCATTGCCTCTGAGGGTACACCCTCCTCGGAAAGGCCGTAAAGAAAGCCCGTTGCACGGGTCGATACGGGACCCAGCTCCTTTGACGCATCAACATTAAGCGTCGGCACCCATACAAGGGGCACTGACTGAAGCACAAGTATAACTGTGATTACAAATGAAATAATGCTGCTCATGATTTTCTCCTTGTTATTATAAATTCTGATACCACTCAAGCTCTGAAGCAGGAACAATTATATAATTGTTTTCGCCATCACCTACGCGAAGTATCACATTATTTATTCCTGCCTGAATTATATTCCTTGCG
>JBGVGP010000208.1:0-6557 GCA_045121735.1 Acutalibacteraceae bacterium | reverse complement strand
AGCAGTCGGATATCAGTATGAAACTGATAAAGAAGCCGAAAGAGAATATTATAAGCTCAAGGATTTTGTGACGGGTAAAAGAGAGATGTATACCGTTATCTCGGGTGATGACTGTTATCTTGATGAAAACGGAAAATATGTTATCACCGTTGAACAGCTCGGCTACAGCTACACTCAGAAGGAAAACAGCTACACTAACACAGGTAACAACCTTGTTGCACAAGAGGAGCTTTATTTTGACACTGCTGAAGCTGTGGAGAAATTCAAGGCTGAAAACGTTATTGAAGATATCTATATTGCTCAACAGAGAAACATTACCTTTGACGATGAAACGCTTACGGTGTCTTATCAGACTCAGAATGATACCTTCCTGAACGGCGTTCTTGATATTATGCCTGCCTTTATAATAACAGGAGGCGGAATCTCTTTTGCCGTGCTGATAATTTCGGTAATAATTTACTACGTCAATAAAAAGAAAATAGCATAATTAATTACCGCATCGGTTCTTTTTCCGATGCGGTAAATTTTTTTGAAAAAGTTAAAAATTCTAATCAACCTTTAATTTTCCCTGTGTATTATATGGGTGTAAACAAAAGAGAGCCACAACAAAAACAGGCCCTCGGGTTTAATATAAAAAAACAAAATTTGAAAGGTGGATTATCATGAAAAAGAACTTTAAAAAATTATCATCACTCGCACTTGCTTTCCTGCTTGTGTTTTCACTTTCGTTCTCGGCTTTCGCAGCTGACATCTCGGCTTCAAAGGCAAAGTCAATCGCTCTTAAGGATGCAGGCTATTCGTCATCAGAGGTTGCAGGACTTTATGCTAAATCGGATTATGATGACGGCGTTAAATATTACGACGTAAGCTTTTACGTGAACAAGGCCGACGGAAGCGTATACGAATATGAATACGAAATCAGAGTTTCCGACGGAAAAATCCTTGAAAGAGACGTTGACATAGAAAAAAAGGCAAAGTCATCTGCCTCCTCATCAGCTTCATCAGGTGCAGTTGACGCAGAAGGAGCAAAGAAGGCTGCACTCAAGCATTTCGGTGTAAAGGAAGAGGACGTTAAGTTTGTTCTTCTGCAAAAGGAAAGCGATGACGGCGTTAAGTATTACGACATCGAGTTCTGCAAGCCCTATTCAGTAAAATATTCCTGCGAGGTTATAATCTCAAACGGTAAGGTTGTAGACGCAGAAAAGGAAAAGGTAAGAGGCCTCGGTGATAAGTTTGAGCTTTTCCTCGGAGTGCTCATCTGGAATCTTCTTAATAAATAAATCCTCCGTATATTGAATGAGGTTGCTTATGAAAATGCGACGGTAAAGGAGGCTGTGAAAAACGAAGGTTTTTCACAGCCTCTCTTTTATTTTTTTATTTGAGCGGAATTTATTGATTTTTTTGTCATAATAGAGTAATATTATTAAAAAAGAGTTTTACAAGGTGAGTGATTTAATGAAAAAGCTTATGGCTTTACTTCTTGTTATAGCAATGTTGCTTCTTACAGCCTGCAAGAAGGAGGAGCCTCCAGTTGAGACAACAACTACAACTCAGCCTACCACACAAAAGGTTGAGCCTGTTTATTATAACTTCCTTACAGGCAAAATAAAATCGGATAATTCAAGACCCCGTCCCGTTGCGGTAACCGTAAATAATATTGAAGCCGCTCTTCCGCAGTACGGCATCAGCTCAGCTGATATTATTATGGAATTTCCTGCAGAGGGCGGCATCACAAGAATGCTTGCGCTTTACAGCGACTATCGCAAAATGCCCAATGTCTGCTCAATAAGAAGCTGCCGTTACTATTTCCCTATTTTTGCTCAAGGCTTTGGTGCAGTTTACTTCTGCTACGGCAGTAACGAAACCCTCGGCACACCTACCCTCAAGCGTATCGGTATAGATTATATCGACGGCAACAAAGCAGGCGACTCCCTTGTTTTTGCAAGAGATCAGGAAAGACTTCAGTATTACTCACTTGAGCATACAGCTTACCTCAAGGGTGAGAATATGAAGGAGGTTTTCGAAAAGTATAAATTCAGTAAGGAAATTCCTTCGGGCTTTGGCGATACTGTTTTCCGTTTCTCACAGAAGACCCTCAGATTCAAAAATAAATGCAAGGAGCTTACTGCAAGCTTTTCCAATTATTACGAAAGCCTTTTTACCTACGATTCAAAAACCAAAACCTATCTCAAGCAACATAACGGTGACCCTCATATGGATAGCAAAACCGACAAGCAGCTTGCCTTTGATAATGTTATAGTCCTTCAGACAGAGGTGGGCAATTATAAGGGTACAGTACTGGTTGAGCTTGACTGGAAGGGCGGTACAGGCTACTATGCTACCAATGGCACCGTAAGACAGATTCTCTGGGAAAAGGAAAGTGAGGCTTCTCCCATAAAATTCTACGACCTTGATAAAAAGCCCATTAAAATCAACACAGGTAAAAGCTATATCGGTGTAGGCGCTTCAGAGGTTATCATCCCCGTTGAAGAGGTAACCACAGCAGCGCAGTAAAATTAATATGAGAAAGGTCACGCTTTAAGTGTGACCTTTTGTTGACTTAAGGACAGTTAAATGTTATTATTAAAAAAATAAAGAATTAAACGAGGTGCATTATGTTAGTAAAGTCACTTTGCGGAAAATGGACTCTTGCAGACACAAAGGGTGAATACAGCCTTGAGGCAGCTGTGCCCGGCTGTAACTATCTCGACCTGATGGATGCAAAAATTATCAAGGATCCTTTTTACGGTGAAAACGAAAAGGATGTTTATTGGGTAGCAGAAAGAGACTGGAAATACGAAAAAAGCTTTGAGGTTACCGCCAAGGAGCTTGAAAACGAAAAAATTACTCTTATCTGTAAGCGTCTTGATACAATATGCACACTTTACCTCAACGGTGAAAAAATAGGTGAGGGTGATAACTGCTTTATTGCCTATGAGTTTGACGTTAAAAAGTATCTCAGGCAAGGCGAAAATAAGCTTGAAATTATTTTTGAATCACCTGTAAATTACGTTAAGGAGCGTTACGAAAAGGAAAAGACTCCTCCCAACAGTAACGGTCAGAACGGTATTGTACGTATCCGTAAGCCGCAGTGTCATTTCGGCTGGGACTGGGGTCCCGTGCTTCCCGTGAGCGGTATCGGTGACGACGTTTACCTTGAAATGAGAAGTGAAGGTAAAATTGAGGATATGAAAATCCGTCAGAAGAAAAACGATGACGGAAGCTTTACAGTATCAGTTAAGCTTGAGGGTGATTTCTACGAGGGTGAAAACGCCGAAATCACTCTTACCTCACCCGAGGGAGAGGTAATGAAGGTAAAGGGCTTCGAGGCAGAATTTACCGTTGAAAAGCCCGAGCTTTGGTGGACAAAGGAAATGAACGGCAAAACAAAGCAGGCTCTTTATACTGTTGCTGCAGCCCTTAAAAAGGGCAGAAAAGCAGGTCACAGAACCGAAAAGAAAATCGGTCTTCGTACAATTGAGCTTGACAGAAGCCCCGATGAGTACGGTGAAACCTTCCGTTTCATCCTCAACGGTGTGCCTCTTTTCATCAAGGGCGCTAACTTTATTCCCGGTGACTCACTTCCCACACGCTTTACAAGGGATAAGATAGAATATCTTCTTGATACTGCTATTTATTCAAATATGAATATGATTCGCGTATGGGGTGGCGGTTACTATGAGAGTGACGATTTCTATGAGCTTTGCGACGAAAAGGGCATTCTCGTTTGGCAGGACTTTATGTTTGCCTGTCAGGCATATCCCTTCTTTGAGGAGGGCTTCCTTGCCAATGTAAAAAAGGAAATCGAGTATAACATCAAGCGTCTTCGTCACCATGCATCACTTGCTTTGTGGTGTGGTAACAATGAAATTGAAACCATGGCAATGGGCTGGCTCAATTTCCCGAAATATATCAAATGGACTGAAAAATTCTTCCACAATATGCTTCCCGAAGAGGTAAGAAAATTTGATGAGGATACACCCTTTATCCCCGGCTCACCCTGCGGAACCGGACATATGAAGGAGGTTGACAGTGACAATTACGGCGACATTCACCTGTGGGCAGTATGGCATGGCCTTCAGAATATGAAGTATTACCGTAAGCGTATGACACGCTTCTGCAGTGAGTTCGGCTTTGAGTCACTTCCCGACATAAAAACAATCCGCACCTTTGCCGAAAAAGAGGATTACGACATCCATTCACCTGTATTCTCTGCACATCAGAAGTGTAATTCAGGTAACGATAAGATGCTTTACTATATTGCCTCACGCTTCCGTCTTCCCGAAAAGTTTGAGGACCTTATTTACCTTTCACAGGTAACCCAGCTTGAGTGCATCAGTGACGCAACAGAGCACTGGAGACGCAACAAGGGACGCTGTAACGGCTCAATCTATTGGCAGTTCAACGATTGCTGGGGCGTATGCTCCTGGGCAAGCATGGACTATTACGGCAATTATAAGGCGCTTCAGTACCGTGCAAAGCATTTCAACGCTCCCGTTTCTGTTTCAATTGAGGATAAGGACGGCAAGGTGAAGCTGCACATCCTTAACGATAAGCCTAAAAAGCAGAGCCTTACACTCAAGTGTAAAATCTTCGATTTTGAAAAGGGTATCTTACAGGAAAAGAGCCGTGATTTTGAGGTCGACGCTTTGCAGAATATGGAATGCTTCACCCTTTACGAAAAGCAGCTTTCAAGACATTTTGAGCTTGACCGCATCGGCGTAAAGGCAGAGCTTTATAAAAACGGAGTGCTTATCAACGAAAAGACATATCTTTTCAAGCCTGAAAAGGAGCTTAAGCTTACAAAGCCCGAAATGAAGCTTGCTACCGAGGTTGTCGGTGATGAAATTGCAATCACCGTTAAGAGTGACCGCTTTGCAAGACTCGTCAGAGTGGAAAGCAGCCTTTCAACCCTTCCTCTTTCCGATAACTATTTTGACCTTCTTCCCGGTGAGAGCAAGACAGTTACAATGAAGCTTGATGAAAAGCTTGATGTGCGTCAGCAGAAGGAAAGCTTCTCACTTATGTGTGCTAATGCCATTGCACCCAAGAGCACAGAGGTTTATGACCTTAACGAAAGGGCAAGAGTTTTCATCAAGCCGGAAAACATCGGTCAGTGGGTATACTACGGACAGAAGGGCAAGCAAGAGTAGTCAGTAGCCAGTAGTCAGTAGTCAGGGGCGAAGCTGAGCTTCGCAGTGGTTAGTAGTAAGGCGAGTAGATTAGCTAGTAGCCAGCAGTCCGCCATGAAAATGAAAGGATAAGGTGAACAGATATGAAAAAGAAGATAATTGTAGTCTTGCTTTTATTATTTGTATTTTTGACGATTCCGTACTTAAATGTTGAAATATTAACAAATTTGCATGGTGAAGAAACAAAATTGTTGTACGAGCAAACCGGTATAATACTGTCGGATAATTATCAAAAAGTGTTAAAATATACTGATGATAAGGCAGAGGTTCTTTATATAACAAGTAATGATGTGTCAAAATGCTGTTTTGTCAAAGAAAATGAAAATTGGGTGCTGGAGTCATGGAATTGTATTTCATCGAAAAGCGGAAGTGCAGGTAGTTTCACTTATCCATTTTATTTTTATAAGAGATAATTAGTATGAAAATTCATAAATACAGTTCTGTGCGTTGCGCGAAGACTAATAAAACGGGTGGCAGTTCGCCACCCGTTTTTCTCTATGCCCGTCAGGGAGCCCTGCCTACTGACTACTTTAAATCCCCGTTCGCCGGACCCTCAAGCACCTTTCCATCCCTGTCAAGCCTTGACCCGTGACAGGGACAGTCCCAGCTGTGCTCGTCCTTGTTCCATTTAAGTGCGCAGCCCAGGTGGGGGCATCGCGGCCTTGTCGGTGTCAGCATGCTTACTGCCGTTTCAAAGCCGTTTATCATCAGCTGAGGGTGAAGCATTGAACGCGACGGGGAGAAAATATCGGCATAATCGTTGGTTTTGCCGAAAATAAGGTCTTTCAGAATCAAAGCCGATACCATAGAAAGTGTCATGCCCCACTTGTTGAAGCCTGTTGCAACGAAAAGGTCAGGTGTGGTTTTTGAATATTGCCCTATATAAGGCAGTCCGTCAAGGGTCATACAGTCCTGCGCCGCCCAGTAAAAGGCTTCGGTGCTTTCGGGAAAAAGACGTTTTGCAGCGGCACGAAGCTCATTCCAATTACCACCTTGCTTTCCCGTTCTGTGTGAGCCGCCACCAAGGAGAAGATATTCACCGTGGTTGCGGAAGGAAAGGCCCTTTTCGTTTTCATCAAGGTACATTCCTTTAAGGTCAGGTGCGTTTTTAAGCGCAATAACATAAGAACGGTGCTGATAAAGCTTTAAGGAAAAAGCCCCGTGCTTGTTGAAAATCGGAAAATGTGTTGCGACAATTACCTTATCAGCTTTTATTCTGAAATCCTTGCCGTAGTAATATCTGCCGTCAAAGCCGAGAACACGTGAATTTTCGTAAATGTTCATTTCAGGCGTTATTGCCGATATGAAAGCAACAGGGTCAAACTGCGCCTGATTTTCAAATTTAATTGCACCGAGTACATCAAA
>JBGVGP010000207.1:0-9137 GCA_045121735.1 Acutalibacteraceae bacterium | reverse complement strand
TTTTTTATCTGCTTGCTAAGTTCCATCTTTGTCACCTCCTTCATAACCCACTTTAATCAAAAAAGAAATTTTGGTCTATCAAAACGCTTTGACATTGTCCATTTTAGCCGTGTCAAAAGTATTTTACAGTGCGTGAAATTCTTATTTGCCGAACAGATTATATCACACTTAATCTGAATTTACAATCAGGTGCGGGTGTCTCTACCACAATTATTCATTATTAATTATTCATCAGCGAAGCGGCTTCATTATTCATTAAGAAAAGTCGCACAATGCTAATGAATAATGAAAAATGAATATTGAATAATGAATAATGAATAATACAAAAAAAGAAAAGCCACACTGCCGTGCGACTTTTCTTTTTTTGTGTTTGTAGCTTAAAATAGCAACATCTCAATAAATTGGAATTTGTTTTGCTTATTTATCTTCTGCGTCGTTATCATTGTCTTTGGATTTATTCAAGAAAACAGAACCAAAGCAAAGAAAAGCCGAGCCAAGACATAACCACATAATTCCCGTTGAGTTGTTGTTTCCGCTTACAAAGGTAATAATTGCTGCCAAATAGTACAATACTGCCGCCACATAGAAAAGAGTAGATGTAAGTTTATATTTTTTCATTTTTGCACCTCATCAAATTGGAAGTTGTCTAACCGATTGGCGTTATTCATTGATGGCATCGACAAAGAATTGTGCCAAAGTTGGCCATTGTTCAATGGCAATGGGTTCTTCGTGGCTAAAGCGAACAACCTTACCATCATTGCATAGCAAGATAACATCTCCGTCAGGGCATCGGCCAATCACAATCCCCTCCGGCTTGGCATCCAATAATTCCTCTTTTGACAGACTTTCTTGGAATTCCTCATTTTCTTTCATAGCTTTCATAGCTGAAAGAAACTCGTATTCATCCGAAAGGAAACAGCCGTCAGTGACACGATAATACGGAATCAAAACAGCGTAGTCTGTATTTAGTAGCGTTTCGCTTTTGGGTTTTGACAATGCTTTTTGAAAATCCTCTTTGCGTTCCTTCTTGGCAAGTCTGAGCATTTTTAATGCATCTTTTTCGGATACCATCCGAATCGGACGAGCTGTGTTTTTCAGTTTTTCATACTCCATGAGCATCATAGACATAAATTGACCAGTTGGCCGCTCAATCACTTGAGTAGGTTTCAAAGAATACCCTCCAGGCAGCGATTTAACAACTGCTGCAGGTTTTAAGGCGCTTAAAGGCAGGATTTTCTGCTTCAATAAAGATTGCACAATTTCTTTGTGAAGCAAAATGGTATGACAACCAACGCAGGAGAATGTACGAGGGATATACACATAGGCAATTCCGCTATCGGGTAAATCGTCTGCTAAATAGCAATCCTGCAAATTGACCTGCTGTAGTTCGTGGAAAATATTTGCAATTTCTGGCAGCCATCCACCAGCTGCGGAAATCAACTTGATATTCGATTTTTTAAGGTCATAGTCAACTGCAATTTGCGGAACCAACCGATTCCCATATACATGGAAGTATTGCTCAGCCTCATATTTGCCTATGTCCTTTGCCCAACAAAAGTCTAAATCATCAATACTGTTTTGGATACAAAAGTTGCGGAATCGTTCTGGAACATAGATATCTTCTCCCCATTCTTTGGGAGATGGACTCAATTCGTGAAAAGCACGGATGACACGCGTGTATATATTCTTGTTTTCGTTGGTAGCAGTTTCGATTCTGTCACAGGGTGTGTTGTCTTTGAAATAAGTGGGAACTAACTCATACCACTCGCTCTCGACTTCTACATATTTTCGTGTATACAAGCATCTTGCTTTCCATCCTTTTTCTTTACAGAATGTGGATATACTACTAAAAATCTCTGGTGTCCGAGGATTAGACAAATCCATTTTACACCAACCAACACAGTCGCATTTTAGACCAAGTGAATGCACAAATGCAATATTCTCTTGAAATTCTTCATCTTGATTATGGAGTGTTGTTCTTGGTTTATCCAAAATCCAAAGAAGTTCTTCTGAATACTTCATGCAGCACACCTCCGTTTCATGGAATAAACATTACTATAATAGAGTTAGACAAATTCTTGTTTGTTGAGATGATTATATCAAATCAACCTAAAGAAATCAAGGCGAAGCCTTGTATATCATCAATTCCGAAAGGAATTGCATATCATCAACCTCGAAGAGGTTGTATATCATCAAGCCGACAGAATGCACACCTAAAGGTGTGATGAGATACAACACGGCTATGCCGTGTTGATGATATACACGCTGACGCGTGATGATATACCAAGCCTGTCGGCTTGGATAAAAAAATCCGACAAGTCGAAACTTGTCGGATTTTTTGGCAGGGGTGGCAGGATTCGAACCTACGAATGCAACAGTCAAAGTGTTGTGTCTTACCGCTTGACGACACCCCTATAAAAAATAAAATGGGGTGGATAATCGGATTCGAACCGACGACCTCCAGGGCCACAACCTGGCGCTCTAACCAACTGAGCTATATCCACCACCTACTGGCGCGCTTGAAGGGGCTCGAACCCCTGACCTACTGCTTAGAAGGCAGTTGCTCTATCCAACTGAGCTACAAGCGCATATATTAACTTGGAGCGGGTGATGGGAATCGAACCCACACGACCAGCTTGGAAGGCTGGGATTCTACCATTGAACTACACCCGCACTTGTTCGTGCAACGCTGATTATTATACACAATCAAAGCCTTATTGTCAAGCCTTTTTTAAAAAATATTGCAATATTTTTATCATAAAATTATGGGTCCGCCCTCTTAGAGCAGACCCCTTAAATCATATGTGTGAAAGTGCAATTTCACCGTCAGTAACTTCGGCAGCAATGCCTGTTACCACTGAATCAGCATTGTCAATAATGATGTTTGCAACACCGTCTTCAATCTTTTTACGGATAAGATTTCTTAAATCTCTTGCGCCTCTTTGTCCGCCGTGGGATTTTTCGGCAAGATATTTTGAAACCTCCTCTGTCCACTTGAAGGTAATGTCCTTTTCCTTAAGACTTCCCTTAAGCTCTGTTAAAAGAAGCTCTGCAATCTTTTCATAATCCTCAACAGTAAGAGCGTTGAATATAGCAATCTCATCAACTCTGCCGATGAATTCGGGACGAAGGAAATCAGCAAGCGCCTTCATAATCTTATCCTTAGTAGCGTCACCTTTTTCCTTACCAAAGCCGAGAGCGCCTGACTTTCTTTCACTGCCTGCATTTGAGGTCATAACAATAACTGTGTTTTCAAAGTTAACTGTTCTGCCCTGTGCATCAGTAATTCTGCCTTCATCAAGAATCTGAAGAAGAATATTCATAACGTCCGGATGTGCCTTTTCAATTTCATCAAAGAGAATAACACTGTAAGGCTTTCTTCTGACCTTTTCAGTAAGCTGACCGGCTTCATCGTAACCGACATAACCCGGAGGTGAGCCGATAATACGGGAAACGCTGTGCTTTTCCATAAACTCTGACATATCAAGTCTGATGAGAGTTTCGGGTGTTGAGAAAAGCTCAGTGGAAATCTGCTTTACAAGCTCAGTTTTACCGACGCCTGTAGGTCCGACAAATATAAAGGAAGCAGGTCTTCTCCTGGGACTTATCTGTACACGGCTACGCTTGATAGCAGCTGCAATCACCGCAATAGCCTCATCCTGGCCGATAACCTTACTCTTAAGTGTCTCTTCAAGAGCTGCAAGCTTTTTAAGGTCGCTTTCGATAACCTTACTTGAGGGTACACCTGTCCAAAGCTCGATAACCTTTGCAATATCCTCTTCAGTTACCGCATTATCGTTTGCTTTATCAGTAAGGTTCTGAATATCGTTTTCACAAAGAACAATATCACTCTTGAGCTTGGCAATTGCCTCATAGTCAATATTTTCCGTTTCACTCATAAGCTCTTCTTCGTCAAGCTTAAGCTCAGCAAGCTTACGTTCACTTATTTCAAGGTCACTTATTGCCTTATTTCGAAGGTTAGCACAGGTGCAAGCCTCGTCGAGAAGGTCAATAGCCTTATCGGGAAGAAAACGGTCTGTGATATATCTTTCTGCAAGAACAACCGCTTTTTTTACAAGGGCATCACTTATAACTACACGGTGATATGCCTCGTAGTATTTTTTGATACCGAGAAGAATATCGGTTGCATCCTCAACAGACGGCTCGTCAATTTTTACTGGCTGGAAGCGTCTTTCGAGCGCAGCATCCTTTTCAATGTGCTTTCTGTATTCGGTAAATGTTGTTGCACCGACCACCTGAATTTCACCACGTGAAAGAGCAGGCTTAAGGATGTTAGCGGCGTTCATTGAGCCTTCAGCATCACCTGTACCTACAAGGTTATGAATTTCGTCAATGAAAAGGATTATGTTGCCGTTATACTTAACCTCATCAACAAGGTTTTTGATACGGCTTTCGAACTGACCTCTGAACTGTGTACCTGCCACAAGAGCTGTAAGATCAAGAAGATGAATTTCCTTATCCGCAAGCTTTGCAGGCACCTTACCTTCAGCAATTTTCTGTGCAAGAGCCTCTGCAACGGCAGTTTTACCTACACCGGGCTCACCGATAAGACAAGGGTTATTCTTTGAGCGTCTGCAAAGAATCTGAATAACTCTTGAAAGCTCCTTGTCTCTGCCGATTATGTTATCTATTTTTCCGTCTCTTGCCTTTGCTGTGAGATCTGTGCAATAAAGAGAAAGAAACTTTCTTTTCTTATCCTTTTCTCTTTTTGCTTTACGTCCTGCATTTTTATGCTCTGCTTCGGGCTTAGATTCAGCCATAGCAGCCTCAGATTTATTTTCATTTCTCAATGTAAGACCGTTCTGCATATCACCGAAAAGTCCCTGTAAAAACGGCATTGTAGGTGAACCGCCGGGCTCAAAGCTATCCTCGCCGTCAGTATCGGGGAACATATTACTGAACTGTTCGCTGATTGAATCAACGTCCTCTTCAGTAATTCCCATCTGCTCCATCATCTGCTTGATGGGGCCTATATTCATTTCCATGGCACAGTTGATGCAAAGTCCCTCGGGAACAGTTTTACCGTCAACAATTTTTGAAATAAAGATAACGGCGGGACGCTTTTTACATCTGGAGCAAATCATTTTTTTCATATAAGTGCCTTAAGCCGTATCCACGGCTTCCTTTCGTGAAAGAGTAAATTATTTTGTCTTCGCAGCCTTTTTCTCAGCAAAATGCTCCTTGAACTGTCTGAAGGTTTCGGGCATATAGCTAAGGAAGGCAATAACTGTCATTATTGCAGAAACAACAACAATAAGACCTGTAAGGACTGCGGGAAGCTCAAAGTTGAGAATCTCGTTCAGAGCGCCTACACCGGGGCCTACTGCAATAATAATTACCATACCAACATAGAAAACAAGAGTTGCAGCCTTACCCCAGATTTCTGCAGCACCGGGTCTGATATTCATAAGAAGCATAACAAGACCACCGATAATCATAACAGCTTCCTTGATAAGGAATACAAGGAACACCCAGCCGAAAGCGTTGATAAGCTTGTCGTCAGCGTTCTTGAAATCGAGAAAAAGCATAACTGCAATTGTAATCTGTGTAAGCTTATCTGCTACAGGGTCAAGCACCTTGCCAAGTGCACTGATCTGATTGAAGCGTCTTGCAATTTTGCCGTCAAGCATATCAGAAAGACCTGAAAGTGCAAGAACAACAACAGCAGCTATTTTCTGATCATTGTAGAAAAGCACACCGAAAACAGGGATAAGCAAAATTCTGATAACGGAGAGAAGGTTAGGAATTGTCCAACAGCCTTTAAATAAATCTTTCATGTTTATATCCTCACTTTTTTAAAAATTAATACCGATGAGCGATGACATCATACCGCTTACAGCTTTTACTATTATTGAATTTTCAACACTTGTAATGAGTGCTTCGTTACCTGTAGCACTGACTAAAACGCTGATAAGCATTGAAACAATAACCACAATAATAAGACCTCTGAGTACACCAAAAACAGCACCGAGACTCTTGTTAAGGCTCTTGATTACAGGAAGCTTTTTGAAAATCTTATCAAAAAGTCTGGCTGAAACCTTGATTATAAATATGAGAGCAACGGCAAGTATAACAAAAAGCACAAACTGTAAAACTGCTGTACCGATAGGTGTTACTACAGTGTTCATCAGACTTTCTACAAGATTGTCACCGTTAAGATTTACACCCTCTGAAGCCTTATCCATAATGCTCTGGCTATTTATACCCATAATCTGCAATATACCGTCAAGTCCCTCAGGAAGGGAATTTATAGCATTTTCAATCTGCTGACTATAATCTGTTGTACCCACATCTCCTAGATTCTGTGCAAGAAGCTTACGGGCACCAGGTGCAACTATACTGTCAAACACACTTTTTGCAAATGATTCAGATAATCCTCTTGCAACAAGCACTGCAATCATTGAGCCTGCAAAATCTATAAAGCTTCTGAAAAAGCCTTTTTTAGCAGAAACAAGTATTATCAGTGCAAATATTGCTACAAGAATAATATCAACAATATAAGCCATGTGACTCCTCCTTTATATTTTAGATTAAAGCATATTATATCATACTGTTTTAAAATAAACAATATTTATAATCCATTTTATAATTCCTCGTAAAATACCTTGTTAAGGTATAAGCCACAGGGCTTTGCAGTTATGCCTGCACTAACCCTGTCCTTTGACTCAATTATATCTGCGAGTGTACCTGCAGGGATTTTTCCGTTATTAATATCAAGCAGTGTACCCACCATTATCCTAACCATATTGTAAAGGAAGCCATCCCCTTTTACAGAAAAAACAACAAGGTCACCCTCACGCTTTACAGAAAAATCAAAAATTGTTCTTCGCTTATCCAAAACCTCTGTACCGCTTGCGCAAAAGGCTGAAAAATCATGGTAGCCAATAAAAGCCTTGCTCTCTTTATCAAGAAGCTTTTCATCAATTAGTATAGGATAATGAAGAGCCTTATCGGTTAAAAAGGGATTTCTTACCCTTGAATTCCAAACCTTATAAATATATTCCTTGCCCTTACAGTCAAAGCGGGCATTGAATTCATCGGGCTTTTCTTCGGCGGATAAAACAGCAATTGCTTCCGGAATAAGCGCATTCACTCCGACCTTTATTTTTTCACAGGGTGTTTCTTTCTCTGTACGGAAGTTACAGCAGAAGATGTTAGCATGCACTCCGCAATCAGTACGACTGCAGCCGTAAATTGTAACCTTATGACCGAGAATACGTTCAAGAGCCTGTGCAAGGTGACCCTGAACGGTTTCGGCGTTTTCCTGCATCTGCCAGCCGTGAAAATGACTGCCGTCATACATCAGAGTCAGGCTAATATTTCTTTTCATTTTAAATCAACGCTCCGAAATATTTATTAAGTAACAGAATTCCTGTAAAGCCTGCAGCATAAAAGGCAATAGCAATAAAATCCTTTAATGTAAGCTTCATCTGCTTCATCCTTGTTCTGCCTTCACCGCCTGTATAACAGCGGCAGCTCATTGCAAAAGCAAGGTCATAGGCTCTTTTAAAAGAGGAAACAAACAAGGGTACAAGAACAGGAATCAGTGATTTCGTTCTGTCTATCAGATTTCCGTTTTCAAAATCGGCGCCTCTTGCCTTCTGCGCATTGGTGATACGCTCAATTTCCTCAATAAGTGTAGGAATAAAGCGAAGTGCCAGTGTCATCATCATTGCAAGAGAATGAACTGAAATATGAAACACCTTAAGCGGTGAAAGAAGCTTTTCAATAGCATCTGTCAGCATTGTAGGTACCGTTGTATAAGTAAGTAAAGAGCTTGAAACAATAAGCAATATTATTCTGAACGCCATAAAAATTGAAGTATAAATACCCTTTTCACTTATGCTCAAAATCCAGAAGCTCCATTCTCTTCCGCCTTTTATATAGAAAAGATTAAGAAAGGCGGTAAATATGATAATAGGAACTATTGATTTAAGGCTCTTTAAAAACATTTTAAAGGGAACCCTTGAAAACATAATTGAAAGAACAACGACAGCACCTACAAGCAAAAGTGAAAGGAAATTTTTGCAGCAGAAAATCATTGCCATAAGCAGTGCCGTAAGAACGACCTTATTTCTCGGATCGAGTCGGTGCACAACTGAATTTTCCTTATAATACTGACCAATTGTAATATCAGAAATCATTTGGCGCACCTCCCGTTAAGAAGTCGTACAAGCTCCTGCTTTGCTCTTTCGACAGTATAAACATTCACGGGTACATCGTAGCCCTTTTCACGAAGCTTTAAAAACAGCTTTGTAAGCTCGGGCACATTGAGACCCATATCATAAAGCTCATCAGCATGAGCAAATACACCGTCAACTGTATCGTAATATGCAAGGCCTGAATTATTCATTACAAGCACTTTTGTTGCAATTTTCGATACATCCTCCATACTGTGAGATACAACAAGCACAGTACTGCCTGTTCGCTCTCTGTAAGAGGTAATAAGGGAAAGTACAGTCTCTCTGCCCTTAGGGTCAAGACCTGCGCAAGGCTCATCAAGAATAAGAACTGACGGCTCCATAGCCATAACACCGGCAATAGCAACGCGGCGTTTTTCACCACCCGAAAGGTCAAAGGGAGACTTTTCAAGATAGCCTTCATCAAGACCGACATAGGATATAGCCTGTCTTACACGTCTGTCGATCTCATCATCGGAAAGCTTCATATTTTTAGGTCCGTATGCAATATCCTTATATACAGTTTCCTCAAAAAGCTGATACTCGGGATACTGAAAACAAATGCCAACCTTAAAACGGACGTTGCGTATGTTCTTTTTATCGCTCCATATATCCTTGCCCTCAAGTAATACCGTGCCTGATGTTGCTTTAAGAAGACCGTTAAAATGCTGAATCAGGGTGCTTTTGCCCGAGCCTGTGTGACCGATGATGCCCACAAGCTCACCCTGTTCTATTTTTACGCTCACATCTCTTATTGCGTCAACCTGTGAGGTTGTGCCCTTTGAATATACATGTGTGAGCTTTTCTGTTTCAAGAACGGTTACACTCAATTTTTATCCTCCATAAGACTGATAATACAGTCTGTAAACTCATCTATATCAAGAACGTCTTTTCTTATGTTGATTCCGTTTTCCGAAAGAGCAAGTGCAAGCTCGG
>JBGVGP010000206.1:0-1606 GCA_045121735.1 Acutalibacteraceae bacterium | reverse complement strand
TGAGCCGACAACCTCACTCACATCAAGCGAAGTCGCACACCTTTTCAAGGTTGTGCGTCAGCTTAAATCCGAGGGCAAAGGTATTGTTTTTATTTCGCACAAGCTTGGTGAAATTATGGAAATCGGCGACCGTGTGACAGTGCTTAAAGACGGAACGTATGTCGGCACAAAAAATATCCGCGACGTAACGCAGGACGACCTTGTAGCTATGATGGTAGGCAGACAGATAAGTAAAAGCTATCAGCACGAAAATGCGGATTTCAGCAAAGCCGAAGTTATTTTCGAGGTAAAAAATCTTTCACGGCGTGACGGTAAGGTCAGAAATGTATCGTTTAAATTACATCGCGGTGAGATACTCGGCTTTTCGGGTCTTGTAGGCTCGGGCAGAAGCGAAATGATGAACTCGATTTTCGGTGCAGAACCTAAAGCATCGGGCGAAATATATATAAATGGTCAGAAAGCGGACTGCCGCAAGCCCTACCGTTCAATCAAAAACGGACTTGCTATGGTTACGGAAAACCGACGCGAAACGGGATTTTTCCACAACTTCAGCATCAAGAAAAATATATCTGTACTTCCGTTTGTCAAGCAGTCACTGTGCGGAGGCACTATAGGTCTTGTAAGTAAAGAGCGTGAAAACGAATGGGCTGACGAGCAAAAACAAAAGCTCAACATCAAATGCTACTCTACAGCTCAGGGCATAACAGAGCTTTCAGGCGGCAACCAGCAGAAAGTAATACTCGGCAAGTGGCTTGCCGCAGACTCAAAGATAATTATTTTTGACGAGCCGACAAAGGGAATTGATGTAGGCTCAAAGGGTGAGATTTATACGCTTATGCGTAAACTTGCCGACGAAGGCAAGGGTGTTCTCGTCGTAAGCTCGGAATTACCTGAGCTGCTTGCGGTATGTGACACGATTTCGGTATTCCGCGAGGGTGAAATCGTCGCAACCTTTGACCGTAAGGATGCGACGGAGGAAAAGCTCGTCGCCGCATCTACCGCAGAAAAAGGAAAGGAGAAAAAACAGTGAAAGCCGAAAACAAAAGCAAAAGCTCAATTTCATTCAAGCAGATATGGCAGCGTTACGGCACACTCGGAATACTGACAATACTGCTCATTATTCTTGCAGTGCTCAGACCTGCTTTCTTCTTCAAGCCGTCAACTCTGACACAGATTTTATCGCAAAGCTCCGTAAACATTCTGATAGCTCTCGGTGAATTTTTTGCAATACTTATTGCAGGCATCGACCTCTCTGTCGGCTCGGTTGTAGCACTTTCCGGTATGTTTATGGCAAAGCTGATGGTTTCGGGCACTTCAGCCGTAACCGCGGTTTTACTCGGCATTCTTATGGGTGCTCTGCTCGGATTCATCAACGGAATTCTTGTCAATTCAACGGGACTTCACCCGTTTATCATAACTCTGGGCACACAGGCAATTTACCGCGGAGTCACGCTGATTATCTCCGATTCAAGTGCGGTTTTCGGTTTCCCTGCAGGCTTCACAAAGTTTATGGCACAGCGTATTTTTTATATTCCCGTAGCGGCACTGATTGCATTTGCCGCGGCGGTTGTATTGGCTTTTCTGACTAAAAAAACGAAGCTCGGAC
>JBGVGP010000205.1:0-4747 GCA_045121735.1 Acutalibacteraceae bacterium | reverse complement strand
TTCAGGTGTAGCTAACCACCACCAAGAGTCTGCTTTATATCTGTCAAATATTTCGACATTTTCACGGTAAAAATCAAGTGTAGGCAGTGACACTTTTGCCTTCATTGCACCGTAAGGCTTCAGACCGTCAAAGGTTGTAAGGTCTGTTTCAAATTCACAGATGTTTTCATCACCGACTGCTTCAACAAGCTTCGGAAGAAAATCTACATTCAGCTTCTTAAGAATATCGCTGCCTCTCAGGTCATTGTTATTGCCGAAACGAGAACGAAAGAGAATATTCTTTGCTACTACAACGGTTTCACCGTTTTCATCAGAAAACTTAATAAACTCGATACCGCCGACTGTAAATGTTTTACCCGTTTCGATTTCTGTTAATTTTACTGTTTTACTCATTTTTTTACACTCCTTATTTCGATACAAAGATATCAGATTTTAAGATACAAAACGGACGAACGCCGTAGCTGCGATTGCAGTAGCTGTTGCCGTTTATGAGGCCCGAGGGCGCAACGCAAAGAACGAGTCTGTTTGTCGTACTGTCAGGTGTAGCTAACCAACACCATTTTTCAAGCTTGTGCTTATCGAAAATCTTTTTGTTTGCACGGTAAAAGTCAAGTGTAGGTAAGCTTATCTTCGAACCCATTGAGCCGTACTCGTCTGTTCCGTCCAGGGCAAGCAGGTCGGTTTCAAACTCAATAACATTTTCAATGCCGACTACTGCAACAATTTTCTCAAGGAATTCATTGAGCGTTGCTTTCAGCTCTGTGCTCTCATTAAGGTTATTGCTTTCACCAAATTTCATTGATGTAAGCAGCTCCTTTGCCACGACAGGCACTCTGCCGTTAACTTCGGGAAACTTGATAAACTCAACATCAGCAATTCTGAAGCTTTCGCCCTCAGCAATGTCTGACAATTTTACCCTGCCGACTCCGCAGATGTCCTTGATTTTTTCTACCTGTTCAGCAGTGAAAGGTATCTTCTGTCCGTCAAGCATTAAATAGTTTTTATTCATGTGTTTTATACTCCTTCCGGAAATTATTTTTTCAATTTTCAGTATGATAGATTTTATCTGCAGCCTTTTCACTTCCTGCAGTCCTCCTCACGCCATACATGGTACAGTGCCCAGGCTGTCGGTCTTTGGATATACGGTATCTCCCTTGCCCTTTTGAGCCTTGCCTTGATGTTCCTTGTAATTCTCAATAAAGCAACGGTGTCAGATTCTCTGACCTTGCTTTTGCCCTTATGCGAGCCGATATAGGTATCATCGAGCTCGTTCATCACCTCTGCAGATTTTCTTGAAGGGCTTCCCCACTCAACCACAAGGTCAGGAAGCTTGTCAATTGCAATGTTACCGTTCTCGGCCTTATCAATGAGAAAGTGGCAGAAATCCTTAACAGCTTCGTCCTGCGCATTTTCACAGGCTTCACGGTATGCCCACATAGCACCTTTGTTTATTGAAGCATCAGTCTCAAGGTTTTTGTTAACCTTCTTCAGCTCGGCAACTTCCTGACGAAGAAGAGCATTATCCTTTTCAAGATGTTCAGCATTTTCAATCAGCTCAATGGCCGTATCAAACACCTCTGTTGTTTTCACAATTTCTTCGGCAGTAAGAACACCTACATCAATCTGAACCTTATTCTCAATGTAGTCAACAATCTCTGCAGCTGACATTTTTACAGTTTCATCATCAATGTGACCGTCAATTAAACTTACACTCATTTTTTATCACCTGCTTTCTTTTTTATAATTTCAAGAATTTCGTTTTGACGATGTGCCATACCGTTAAGGAAATCAGGAGACGCCTGTATTGCGCTGAATTCAGAAGGTATATTCACAATATCGTAAACTACGCTTTCAGCGAACTCTGATACTGCCTGAATTTTAGCTTTTGTAATATTCCTTGTCGGCAGCTCCTTCAGTCTCTTCCTGATTGCCTTACCTTTATGCTTTACACCCTCATCAGACACAACGTCAAAAACTACCTTCAAAGCGGACTTAAGCTTTATATATTCGTCACTCATCGCCCTCATCCTCTCTGCCGTTAAAATTCTCACAGCCTATTTCACCCTGCCAGGCTTCGCCGCCGTCCTTTTTGCAGGTCCCGTAGCCGTCGGTCTCATTTTCGAAATGCACACAGTCGCCGCAGTATGCAGGTTCTATTTTGTAATTAGGTTCACTCATTGTCTTCACCGTCCTTTTCATAAAGCTCATGGGTGCCGTCATAAAATTTCTTTTCTTCCTCGGCCATAACATATCCACATTGCTTAAGAATATTAAAATAAGCATCCCTTGTCTCATCCGCACGGTATCTTAACGCCCAATCCCAGGTATCATCAATCACATTCTCCATAAGCGTAACAACAAAGCAAAGAAGGAGCCTCTGCGGCTGTTTGCAAAGTGTACGTCGATATTCATCAGATTTACACAAAACATCATAATCCGTCTCGAGTTTGAATAACCCCATAATATTCAGAAGCTCACAGTATTTTTTTCGTTCAAAAGGAGAAGAAAAATAATCATTTATGTGTTCAACCAGATAATGAATAAGATATTCTGTCAAATGATAAGCGTGAGATTTATCACCCTTGTAATCAGTTGCAAACTCGCATCTCAAGCGGGCAAATTCATTTTCCAGATTTTTAAATCTGTTTATCTTTAAATCTCTTTTAACCTGCATTTGAGCATTTTCTTTTGCAATTTGCTGATTTTCTTCTTTTTCCTCTCGGGTATATGCCCGTGAAAGTCTTATGTAAGAAATCATATCCTCATAGTAATACCTTACATCATCCGCATCATCCGGCACGGCAAAATTCTCGGGCTTTTCACTGCCCATCCATACAGTACGAATATACTTTTTGTCAGCACTGCTCTGCGTTTTCTCCGCAAAGCTGTCAAACAAATCAAGCCAGTGTTGCTTTTCCTGTGCGGACTTCTGTGCAGCAGCCGCTCTGTTATACTCAAGGTTGAAATCAGCCGTGCCGAGTTTTTTAAGCAAAACCTTTCTCTTGCCCTCATCCTCAATCTCAGTAATTTTAATATAATCCTGAATCGAACCGCCCTGACTTGCAAGAAAATCTTTCCTCGGAAGCTGGCTCATTTTCGCCCTCTGTCTTACCTTACTTTCAGAAAAGCCCGTCAACCTCGATATATCTTTAATACTGTCTCCAAGGTCAAGGAGCATCTGCACCCCCAGTGCCTCTTCAATAGGTGTCAGGTCCACTCTCTGCATATTCTCCGAAAGCATAACACCCAGCTGCTCCCTCTCGCTCATTTCAACAACCACGCAAGGCACTTCCTTAAGTCCGGCCATTTTCGATGCGGCAAGTCTTCTGTGTCCGATAATAACTCTGTATTCGCCCTCATAGGGTACAACAGTTAAATTCTGCATAACACCCTGCTGTTTGATACTCTCTGCAAGCTCCGTAACATCACCCACATCCTTACGGGGATTGTCCGGGTGATTATGTATAAGCTCAATGTCAATGTATTGGAGCTGTCGCTCATCCTCCGCAATGTCAAAAGAGTCAAGAATGTCCTGTACAACCTCAACACCTTCAATTCCTTCACCGGGACGGGCATTTGCCGAATAATAACTACACTCAAATTCTTTGAATTTGTAGTCGCATTTTCTCCTCTCGCACTCTGTGCTCAAGGGACATCTTTCGTTTATATTTTTCATTGGTTTACTCCTTTATTTCAAGATATTCAATAATTTTCTTTGCGGCTTCCTCCCAGCCGTAGCATATGTAAGCGGCATTGCCAAGCTTCTGCATCAGCTCTATCCAGTCCCGCTGGTCTGAAGAAACCTTACTGCCCTTGATGCGCTTAAGCTCAATATAAAGGCTTCCGTACGGTCCTCTTTTGACAGGAAGGCAGTTGTCGGAAACGCCGTCCTTCATACCTTCTCTTTTAAGCCTTGCACCCGTTGCCTTGCTGCGCTTGCCCTCATTGGGAATATGATAAAGTGCCCTCAACTCCGGGTACTTGCCGTATTGAAGTGCCGCCCATTCAAAAAGTGCCTGCTGCTCCTCTGATTCTGTGGGAACACCGAGCGCATCGGCACCGTGCTTGTTCAGAGGCTTTATACAAAGCAAGGTTCCTTCAAACTCCTCTGTCTGGTATTCTCCCGGCGGAAGGAAGTGCATATTTCTGTCGCAGTTGTGTACAGGACAATGATAACTTTTGCAGTAAACCTTACTCATAATCCTCGTCACCTACAATCTCATCAAAATCAGAAGGCACCGCCGTGCTGTAATAACCGTTTATGCCCTCATTTGTTGCAGTGGTCTGCTCCTTTGGTGCTGACTGCCCTGCAGGCCTCTTTTCGCCGCAGAAGCTTACTTCATCAACCTTGATTTCAAAGCTGCTTCTTTTTGTGCCCTTGTTATCGGTATAAGAGCCGGTCTGTATTCTGCCCTGAATTGCTATCATTGAGCCTTTATGAAAATGCTTCTCAACAAAGGTTGCAGAACTGCCAAAGCATATAACGGGGATAAAATCTGCAATTCTGTCCCCTGTCGGTCTGTCTACAGCCACCGTGAAACGGCATATCTCTTTACCTGATACGGCAACTCTCAATACAGGGTCCGCTGTAAGTCTGCCCATTATGGTTGCGCTGTTCAGCATACTGCATCCTCCTTAAGTTCGGGAAGCATAAGAAGCAGATACTGACAGCCTATCCTTCTCACCATATATTTACCGTAGGCGCTCATACTGTTACGGTCAACCGCCCTCATCATATCTTCTGCTA
>JBGVGP010000204.1:0-4076 GCA_045121735.1 Acutalibacteraceae bacterium | reverse complement strand
TTTACCTTTGGCGGCGGCTACGCTATGATTGCCTTGCTTGAGGATGAGCTTATAGATAAAAAGAAGTGGATAGAGCGTGATGAGTTTCTTGATATGGCGGCAATAGCTGAATCAACACCGGGACCGATTGCTATAAATGTGGCAACATATATCGGTTATAAAATGGCTGGTGTTTTAGGTGCCGTTGTTTCAACGGTTGCCATGTGCATACCTTCATTTGTTATTATTTTCACTATTTCACTTTTCTTTGATGCCTTTCTTGAATATAAGCTTATAGCAAGTGCCTTCAAGGGTATACAGGTATGTGTTTTGTATCTTATTCTTTCTGCAGGATTTAAGATGTTCAAAAAAATGAAAAAAAGTGCATTTAATCTTATTGTTTTTTTTTGTGTACTTGTAGCTATGCTTACACTTTCTTTTACGGCCGTTGAGTTTTCAACTGTTTAGTATATACTTATCAGCGGCTTTGCAGGTTTTATTGTTTATTATATCAATGAGCTTCGTTTAAAAGATAAGGAGGGGAGAAAATGATTTATCTTAAATTGTTTCTGACCTTTCTTGAGATAGGAGCAGTATCATTTGGTGGCGGATATGGAATGATTTCTCTTATCCGTGAAAAAGCGCTTGAAAATGCATGGCTTACTGAAGGGGAGCTTCTTAATTTTATAGCCGTTTCCGAATCAACACCGGGACCTATAGCTGTAAACATGGCAACCTTTGTAGGTTCAAGTCAGGGCGGGGTTTTCGGAAGCCTTTGTGCTACACTTGGAGTTGTGCTTCCGTCCTTTATCATAATTATGATGATAGCCGCCCTGGTTAAGAATCTTCTTAAGTATAAGCCTGTGAATGCTTTCTTAAAGGGTGTACGTCCTTGCGTGGCAGGGCTTATTATTACGGCGGGTATTACAATGCTTGTTTCTAAGCTTACGGGTATTTCTGCTTTTGGCGACAAGCCTGTTTTTGACGGCTTTGCTGTAGGTATATTTGCAATTATTGCTCTTGTTTCTATGATTTTAAAAAAGCTTAAGAAAAATAATCCGTCTCCAATTTTACTTATAGGAATTTCAGCTGTTCTGGGTATGATTTTTTATTCGATTAACCCTTGAATGGTGTTGAATTTAAGCTTAACAAGGTATATAATTATAAAAAATATAAAGGAGAAGAAATATGGGAAAGAAAATTATTGTTGCAGGCGGCGGTCACGGTGGTATAGTCGGCGCTGCACTGCTTGCTAAAAAGGGTTACGATGTAACTGTTTATGAAAAGTGCGAAAGAACAGAAATCGGTTATGACTGGACTGATATTTTTGATAAAAAGGCATTTGCTGCCATTGGTATGGATATGCCCTCTGAGGACAAGTGGTGCCTTAAAAACGATATGACCTTTTACGGCCCCGGTATGACAACTGCTCTTTTACAGGAAACACCTGTAGACCAGCTTGAAATACAGATGGAAAGAAAGGTTTTATATGACTGTATAATTGAATACGCAGAAGGCTGCGGTGCAAAGTTTGAATTCGGCAATGCAGTTGAAGCACCTATTATGCTCGGCAACAGAGTTGTAGGTATCAGAACTGAAAAGGGTGAGGTGTTCGGTGACCTTGTTATTGATGCCTGCGGTATGAATTCTCCTGTAAGAGGACAGCTCCCCGAATATCTCGGTATTCAGCACGAAGCACAGGCCTTTGAACGCTTCTATGTGTGGAGAGGCTTTTATGAAAAGCTTGAGTGCGATAATATTCCCGACAAGTTTCGTCTTATGCTTTTCCATAAGGGTAAGCTCGGTATTTCATGGGTAGCTGAGGAAGAGGGCTACACCGATGTTCTTATCGGCAGATTCGTTGAGCCGGATATGGAAGAGGTGGAGAAAACTCTTGCCGTGCTTCGTGATGAGAACGGTCACCTCGGTGAAAAGCTTGTAAGAGGTGGTGCTTTTGCACAGATTCCCGTAAGACAGCCTCTTGCCGTGCTTGTTGCTGACGGTTATGCGGCAATAGGTGACAGTGCGTTTATGACGGTGCCTATTATCGGTTCCGGTATTGCTAACAGTATGAAGGCTGCAAAAATCCTTGCCGACGTAATCGCAGACGATAAAACAGAAAGCTACAGTGCAGCAGCACTTTGGAAGTATCAGAAGGAATATTGGAAGCAGATTGGTAATTCAATGGCACCTATGGCTGCAGTCAAGCTTCTTCTTACACGCCTTGAGCCTCAGGAAATTGACTACATATTTGAAAAAGGTATTCTCAACGCTGACGATATGACAATCAGTGCTGATACCACAAGCCTTTTTGATATGGTTAAGGATATGGTGGAGCCTGAGCCTCTTAAGGCTAAAATCACAGGACTTGCAGGTAATCCTGCTGTTTTAAAGAAAATCCTCAGAATGGTTAAGGATATTGCCGCAGTAACAGTTGCTACAACTCTTATGCCTCAGAGCTATGAGGTAAACAAGGTTCGCAAATGGGCAGAAATGTACAACAACTGCTTTAAGAGATAAAAAGAATTCCCCGTAGGCTTTGAAGCTTACGGGGATAATTTTATATTCTGAAAAGTCTTTTTGCATTTTCGTTGCAGATGTTAATAAGCTCCTGAACCTCAATGCCCTTTATTTCTGCAATTTTTTCTGCAGTATAAGCAATGTGTGCCGAGTCACAGCGCTGACCTCTGAAGGGGACAGGTGTCATATATGGAGCATCGGTTTCAAGTAAAAGTCTGTCAAGGGGAAGATATTGGGCTACCTCGACGGGCTTTTTTGCATTTTTGAAGGTAACTGCACCGCCTATACCTATATACATGCCAAGCTTAACAATTTCCTTTGCCATTTCAGCCGAGCCGGAAAAGCAATGAACAACACCTTCAGGTCTGTACTTTTTCAAAAGGTTCATTGTGTCCTCGTGTGCTTCACGGTCGTGTATAATAACAGGAAGCTTAAGCTTCTTTGCAAGTATAAGCTGTTTTTCAAAAATCTCAAGCTGTCTTTCTCTCGGCGAAAAATCGTAATGGTAATCAAGACCGATTTCTCCGACAGCAACAACTCTGTTGTTTTTATATAGCTTTTCGATTTCTGCAAGGTCACTTTCTGTTGTTTCCTCTGCTTCGTGAGCGTGTACACCCACGGCAGCATAAATGAAATCATATTTTTCTGAAAGTGCCACGGTTGTGAGGCTTGATTTAAGGTCACAACCGCAGTTTATAATCTGACTTACACCTTTATCCTTAAGTGAGGAAAGAAGCTCGTATCTGTCTTCAGCAAAGCGTGAATCGTCATAATGGGCGTGTGTATCAAAAATGTTACTGTACATTTATCTTACCTTTGAGCCTGCGGGAATACCGTCAACGAAGATAACCTTTACGTCATCTTCACTACAGTCGGCAGCAAGAATCATACCTTGACTTTCAACACCGCAAAGAACTGCAGGCTTGAGGTTTGAAACAACAATTACGCTCTTACCGATAAGATCTTCGGGCTTGTACCATTTTGCAATACCTGAAGCAACAGTTCTGGGAGTGCCTGTGCCGTCATCAAGTGTAAGCTTAAGGAGCTTCTTTGCTCTCTTAACGCCTTCACAGTCGGTGATTTTTGCAACACGAAGGTCAACCTTCATAAAATCTTCAATGCCGATTTTTGCAACACCTTCAATTTCAGCCTTCTTTTCTTCCTGAACGGTTTCTTCATAGCTCTTTTCGTTTTCCTGTGCAGCCTTTTGCTGTGCCTCGATGTCAGCCATAAACTTTTCTGCGTCGATACGTGCGAAAAGGGGAGTAGCAGCACCAACCTTGTTGCCGCTTACAAGTGCACCGAAGGAAGCAAGACTGTCATAATCGGCAATGTCGCAGTTAATCTGCTCAAGAATTGCCTTTGATGTGTCAGGCATAAAGGGAGAAACAAGAACAGCGATATATCTGATGCCTTCAAGAAGGTTGTAGAGAACGGTGCCGAGTCTTTCCCTGTTTGCTTCATCCTTTGCAAGAACCCAGGGAGCAGTTTCATCAATATACTTATTGCAACGCTTAGCAAGATTGATAACAGCTTCAACTGCATCAGCCATATGGTATGTGCTGATTTTACTGTCA
>JBGVGP010000203.1:0-4531 GCA_045121735.1 Acutalibacteraceae bacterium | reverse complement strand
TGTTGACACGAATGTTATTACACTTATCACCAAAGACAGTGAAACCGAGCTTCCTATGATGAGCAAGGACGAGGCTGCACACAGGATACTTGATGAAATTATAAAGGCTTAAACAAAAATCACTCCGTACCCAATCAAAGGTACGGAGTTCATTTTTTATAGGTCTAAAAGTGAAAACAGATATTCAAAGAAATTAGAGAAGAATACCTTTATTATATTAAGACCGCTTGCCATACCGTTGCTTGTTTTTGCTTCGGTATTGCCTGCATCGGCTGCAGGTGTGCCGTCATAACTGCTTGTAAAGCCGGAAAGCCACGAAATCATACCGTCCGGATAAGCAAGCGTAACCTTATTGCCATTGCCGTCAACGGTTTTCATATTGGGATACTTGCCGTTTTTTGAAGAGAACATATCAGCATTTACAGCAAACCACGAATGATGACCGCTTGTTGTGGGAAGACCGTTTGAATAAGCAGTTATTGAAAGGGTTGAAAAACGGCAGTCTTCAGCACAGTCGGTCTGTGAGGTTATGTTCTTCCATACAGGCATTGCCATTGTGACATAATTCACAAGAGGATCGTTTGCACCACTGACAAGCCATACGGGCATATCGGAAATTTTTGCAGCAGCATCCTCGCCCGGTACCCAAGCAGGACAAATAGGAAAAGCAGCAGCAAAAAGCTCGGGATAAGCAACTGCCATTTTCAGCGTCATTTTACCGCCCATTGAATAGCCACCCACATAAATACGGCTCACATCAATATTTGCTTTGTTTTTTGAAATAAAGTCATCAATTGCCGAACGAAGAGGATAAATAAGCTCATCTGTCCAGTAAAGCTCTTTTTCTTCAACGGAACGGGCCGCAAGGATAAACGCACCGCCACTACCCTTGAAGCGACTCTGATAATCGTCACTTGCCCATAAGGCTATGTCACTTCGTTCAATCTGTCTTCCGTCATAGGCTCCGTCGCCCATACCGTGAAGCCAGATAACGAGAGGATATTTTGTACTGTCATTTTGCTTAACTGGAGAATAGTAACGGTAGTCAATAGAAAAGCCTTCGGTTTCAGGACCTATTCCGTAAACGAATTTTTCTCTTAAGTAATCAATGTCATTGCCTGCAAAAACGCACATCGAGCCAATGCCCAGAAGCAGGATTACAGTAAGTAAAAATGCTGTAATTTTTCTTAATTTCATATTATCACTCCTTTGATTCTGTTTTAACACAAAAAGAGTGTAAAATCAAGTTAAAAATTATTATATAAAAGTGCTGTAACAAACAGCGTCTTATTTATTAAATTACCACTGTCCCCTGCAGATAATTCTTTCAATCAACGCAACTGCAGCCGTTGTAAGGATATTGATTATAATAATACTGATAGCAAGTGTCTTTTTGTTCTCTGTCTTATTTTTAAGAGACAGATAAACCACAGGAAGCTCGGCGACGAGAGTCATAATAAGGAAGGCTGTGCCTACCGTATAAAACGGTCCATGGTCAATAGAGTGCTTAAGGCCGTAATACTCACCGTACATTGATTGCGATTCAACAATATAGGGCATTGCATAGGAAAGAAGGTTGCCGATAAGCACAGGTACAAATACTCTGCTTTTGCTTTCAATTTTTGAAAAATATGCTATGGCATAGGTTTCTGCAACAAGAGTAAACACAATTACAAATGGCAGAACATCGTAAGGTCTGCTTTTGGTTATCCATACCCAGGATGAATTGGCAAAAGCTGAAACAGAAAAGCCAAAGGACATAATCAAGGCAAGTGTAACTGACATAAATCTGTTGTTTTTCTTCATTTTTATTCCTCCTTTTGGCTAAATTATAGCAAGATAAAATTAAAAGACAACGCTTTTAAGAAAGTTGTAATAAAGATGTAATTTTTGTTGTCAAAGCCGTAATAAACAAAAAGAAACAGATGCATTCAACCACTACCCATGAATACACCTGTTTTTTACTTTTTGTTCTGCACTTAATGTGCAGTTTCTTATTTGAAGCGGTCAAAGAAGCTGCGCTTCTCCTCTCCCACCGTTGTGCCGTCGTCAATATTGTTCTTGGGCTTATTTACAAGGGTTTTATCGAATTCCTTAAGTAAATCCTTCTGTCTCTGATTAAGGTTTTTGGGCACCTCAACCACTATCTTGACATACTGGTCACCCTTACCTCTGCCTGAAAGCTGCTGAATACCTCTGCCTCTGAAGCGGAAAACCTCACCGGGCTGTGTGCCTGAAGGAAGCTCATACTTAACCTTACCGTCAAGGGTGGGAACATAAAGTGTATCACCGAGAGCTGCCTGTGCATAGGTTACGGCAACCTCACACCAAACATCAAAGCCGTCTCTTTCAAAGAAGGGATGAGGACGTACGTTTACATTAACTCTCAGATCACCTGTAGGACCGCCGTTTGCACCGGGGTTACCGCCGCCACGGACATTGAGTGCCTGTCTGTCATCTATACCGGCAGGGATGTCAACCTCAACAGTCTGAGGCTTTGCAACTGCGCCTGAGCCCTTACACTTTGTACAGGGATTAGGAATAGTTTTACCCTTACCGCCACAGGCGGAGCACTGCTTTGTGGTGCTCATTACACCAAAGGGTGTTCTCTGCTGAACGTTAACCTGTCCTCTGCCGCCACAGGTCTGACAGGTAACGGGACTTGAGCCCTTTGCACAGCCGTTACCGCCACACTCGTCACACTTTTCTACCTTGGTTATGTTCACCTTCTTTTTGCAGCCCTTTGCCGCCTCTTCGAAGGAAATTGTAACATTTGTCTGTATTGTTAAGCCCTTTCTCGGAGCGTTAGGATTCTGTCTTGAGCCACCGAAGCCGCCAAAGCCTCCACCGAAGCCACCGCCGAACATACTGCCGAGAATGTCACCGAGGTCAAAGTCTCCGCCGAAGCCGCCAAATCCGCCACCGAAGCCGCCTGCACCGAAGTTGGGGTCTACGCCTGCGTGACCATACTGATCGTAACGGGCCTTTTTGTCACTGTCGGAAAGCACCTCATAAGCCTCGTTTGCTTCCTTGAACTTGGCTTCTGCAGTTGCATCACCGGGATTAAGGTCGGGGTGATACTTCTTTGCAACCTTACGGTATGCCTTTTTTATTTCATCGTCGGAAGCGCCCTTGCTTACACCAAGGACCTCATAATAATCGCGTTTATTTTCTGCCATGTTTATACCTCATCAAGGACACGACCGAAAAGCCGTGTCCTTTTGAATTTGTTTTTTGTGTATTTACGGTCAGCTATCAGTTGGCATCAGTAAAGTTAGCATCTGTATAGCCGGCATCAGTGTAACCGTCATTAGCACCCTGCTGGAAATCATTCGGGTTGAAGCCACCCTGTGCGCCTGCAAAATCATTGGGATTGAAGCCCTGTGCGCCACCCTGGGGATTTGCCTGCTGATACATCTTCTCTGAAAGCTTGTAGAATGCCTGTGTAAGTGCTTCCTTCTCATTCTTGATAAGGTTGATGTCATCTCCCTTGAGAGCGTTCTTGAGTGAATCAATCTTTGACTGAATTTCAGCCTTATCCTCTGCAGGAAGGTTTGCTGCAGCTTCCTCGGAGAGAATCTTTTCACACTGGTAAACCATCTGGTCTGCCTCGTTTCTTGTGTCAACCTCTTCTCTTCTCTGCTTGTCTTCCTGTGCAAACTGCTCTGCTTCTCTTACAGCCTTTTCAATGTCTTCCTTTGACATATTTGTAGAAGCTGTGATTGAAATTGACTGCTCCTTACCTGTACCGAGATCCTTTGCAGAAACGTGAACGATACCGTTTGCGTCGATGTCGAAGGTAACCTCAATCTGAGGAACACCGCGACGTGCAGGCATAATGCCGTCAAGGCTGAATACACCGAGAGTCTTGTTGTCTCTTGCGAATTCTCTTTCACCCTGAAGAACGTGAACCTCTACTGAAGGCTGATTATCTGCTGCAGTTGAGAAAATCTGGCTCTTCTTTGTGGGGATTGTAGTATTTCTTTCAATAACCTTTGTGTTAACGCCACCCATTGTTTCGATACCGAGTGAAAGAGGTGTAACGTCAAGAAGGAGAAGTCCCTTAACGTCGCCACCGAGAACACCGCCCTGAAGAGCAGCACCGATTGCTACACATTCGTCGGGGTTGATGCCCTTGAAGGGCTCCTTGCCGATAAACTTTTTGATTGCTTCACCTACTGCGGGGATTCTTGATGAACCACCAACCATAAGAACCTTATCGATTTCTGAAGCGTTAAGACCTGAGTCGCTCATTGCCTGACGAACAGGACCCATTGTTGCTTCAACAAGATCTGCTGTAAGCTCGTTGAACTTTGCTCTTGAAAGAGTTGTTTCAAGGTGCTTGGGACCTGTTGCGTCTGCTGTGATGTAGGGAAGAGAAATAGCTGAGGTTGTAACACCTGAAAGCTCAATCTTTGCCTTTTCTGCTGCTTCCTTAAGTCTCTGCATTGCCATCTTGTCACCGCGAAGGTCAACACCCTGCTCTGCCTTGAAGCCTGCTACAAGCCAGTCAATAATTCTCTGGTCGAAG
>JBGVGP010000202.1:0-32776 GCA_045121735.1 Acutalibacteraceae bacterium | reverse complement strand
ATGATAGTTTCAACGGTTACGGGAGTAGGCTGACTGTCGTTAATAATGTCGCTTATAGCTCTTTTAGCAACGGCAATGCTGGGAGAAGAGCCCTCAACATCGCGGTAAGCACAAATCTTTTTAACAATACCCTCAAGCTGACGGATATTCTTTTTAATATTTTCTGCAATGAACTTGATAACGTCGTCACCGAGGATGATGTTAAGGTCGTCAGACTTCTTTTTGACAATAGCCATTCTTGTTTCGAGTGTGGGAGGCTGAACGTCAGCGATAAGTCCCATTTCAAAACGGGTACGGAGTCTCTCCTCAAGGGTCATCATTTCTCTCGGAGGACGGTCAGAGGTAAGAACAATCTGACTGCCGTTATTTTTAAGTGCGTTGAAGGTGTGGAAGAATTCCTCCTGGGTTGTTTCTGTCTTTGCGATAAACTGAATATCGTCAACAAGCAGCACGTCACAGTTTCTGTACTTTTCGTGGAAGGCATAGGTGTTATGATTTCCGATGTAGTAGATAAGCTCGTTTGTGAAAAGCTCACCGCTTGTGTAAATAATTTTTGCATCGGGACGCTGAAGCTTGATTTCATTCATTATTGCAAGAAGAAGGTGGGTTTTACCAAGACCTGAATGACCGTAAATGAAAAGAGGGTTATAGGCAATACCCGGATTATTTGCAACGTTGAGTGCAGCCGCGTGAGCAAAACGGTTTGAAGGGCCTGTGATAAAATTATCAAAGGTGTAATCGTGCTCAAAGGACTGTACTTCCTCTGTCTGTGCCTTTTCCTGTGCTTTGGTTTCACCGGGAACAAGGAAAACAATTTCAACCTTAAAGCCGAGAATTGCTTCAAATGCACCGGTAAGAGTATTCATAAATTTATCGGCTATAATATTTTTCTTGAACTCGCTTATTGAAAGATAAACCGTGTCGTTTTCAAACTTAACGAATTCGAGAGGGCTGAGCCATACATTGTAGGCTACTTCGGTTACCTGATTTTTAAGCTCCTGTTGAACAAGTTGCCATATTTCAGCAAAAGAATCCATATTGAACCTCCTGTGTTAATTTTTTATAATCATGCAAAAATGCCTTATATATAATTAAATATATATATTAAATATAAAGATAAAAAAACATAATTACATACTCTATAATTCTAGCACAAAGAAAGTCAAGTTGCAAGTGTTTTTTTATAAAACGGTTAAAATATACCCTGTAAGTTGCTTTTATGTCCCGATTATGGTATAATTAACCCTGCAAGTAAAAAAAGAAAATAGGTATAAAAATGGAAAAGATAGAGAAAAACACGGTTTTAGAGAATTTTTCCTGCCTTGATATAGAGCTGTCACTTTTCTGCGGACAGGCTTTCCGCTGGAGAAAAAAAGAGGACGGCAGCTTTCACGGTGTTGTAAAGGGAAAAATAATTGATATTGAGCAGGATGAAAACAGAATAATTTTCAAAAATACCGATGAAGAAACGGACAGGCTTATTGAAGAATATTTTGATCTTAAGCGCGACTATAAAAAAATCTGTGAGGGTCTTTGCGCCGACGAAAGCTTTAAAAAGGCCTACGGTGAATATGAGGGAATAAGAATCTTAAAGCAGGACAGCTGGGAGGCACTTTGCTCCTTTATAATTTCGCAGAACAATAATATTCCGAGAATTGAGGGCATAATAGACCGTCTTTGCAGAGCCTTCGGTGAAAGGCTTAACGATGAGGATTACACCTTCCCCTCTTATGAAAGCTTAAAGGGCATAACTGCAGAGGAGCTTGCGCCCCTTCGTGCGGGCTTCAGGGCAAAATATATTGCCGATGCAGTACAGAAGCTCAATGACGGTGAAATCTCACTTGAGGATATTGAAAAAATGCCCATTGAGCAGGCACGTCAGGAGCTTTGCAAAATAAAGGGAGTAGGCGCAAAGGTTGCCGAATGTACACTCCTTTACGGCTTTGGCAGAGTTGAGGCTTTTCCCGTTGATGTATGGGTAAAGCGTATAATGGAGGAGATGTATCCCAACGGCTTACCCGAGGTATTCACAGGCAATGAGGGCATTGCACAGCAGTATCTTTTCCATTGGAGAAGGAATTTGAAGTAGGGTACGCCCTATGTGGCGTACCGTGAATAGCCGGTAGTCAGTAGTCAGAGCGCCCTTCGGGCGCAGAAAAGGAATGATAAATATGACAAAAAAGCAAAGAGCAGCCTTTTGTGTTGCGGCACTTGAAAAGGAATATCCCGATGCATTATGCTCACTTGTTGCATCAAATCCTCTTGAGCTGCTTATAGCAACAAGGCTTTCGGCACAGTGTACCGACGAAAGGGTAAACAAGGTAACCCCTGCCCTTTTCAGCAGGTACCCAACCCTTGAAAGCTACTGTGAGGCAGAGGAAAAGGATATAGAAAAAATAATTTTCTCCTGCGGCTTTTACCGTCAGAAGGCAAGTGACATAAAGGGACTTGCAATAAAAATAAGAGACGAATTTGACGGCAAGGTGCCCGATTCAATCGAGAAGCTTACCTCACTTCCGGGTATAGGCAGAAAAACGGCAAACCTTATTATGGGTGACGTTTACGGACAGCCTGCAATTGTTGCCGACACGCATCTTATAAGAATTACAAATCTGTTAGGGTTAGTCAGCACAAAGGACCCGAAAAAGGTAGAGCTTGAATTAAAAAAAATCATTGCCCCGGATAAGAGCAATGATTTCTGTCACAGGGCAGTGCTTCACGGCAGAGCAGTTTGTATTGCAAGAAGGCCGCAGTGCGAAAAATGCTGTATGAATGAGTGGTGTAAGGGCAGAAAAATGTAAAGCTTTTTTGGTTACTTTTTTTACAAAAAAAGTAATGCCTGCACGGCGAGTGAAAAAATCACACCGTCTTGGTTTCGTTAAACCATGACGGTGTGATTATTTATTTAACGCTTACATCATTTTCTTCGGTGATAAGCTCACCCTTTTCATTCCATGATGCCTCATAAGCCATATAGTAGATGTTACCTTTTTTATCTACATATTTGGAATTGTAATATTTGTATTCTCCGTTATCCTTTTCAAGCTCCTCCTGATAATATGCGTCAAGCTCTTCTTCACTCATTTTATCTGTATCGGGAAGATAATATTCAAGAAAGTATCCCTTATCACAGTAGAACCAACCGTCTTCTGTTACATAGCAGTCATAAACTGCATATTTTTTACCGTCGTCACTTACGTAATAGTATTCATCAAACTCCATTTCTAATTCTTCGTTATATACTTTTTCAACGGTGTAGGTATAGGTCTTGCCGTCCTTGTCATAAAGAAGAACATCGTCGTCGTTTTCATAGCTTAAGCCTTTTTTATCGTAGAAAACACCTTCAACAGCAATTCTGTCTGTTGAATCCATAAAAGAATCAATACCGTAATAGGTTAAAACTGCACCGAATACAATACCTGCAATTACAGCAAGCACATACATTGCAATAATAGAGCCGCCGAAAATTTTTGCAAGCTTTTTATGCTTTTTCTGTTTTTCGGTATCTATAACTGGCAATTCTACAAGGCACTGACTGCAGATTTCATAGTTAACGGGATATTTAGCACCGCATGAGGGACATGTCTTGAAGCCTTCTCCGGGAAAGTCTTTTCTTTTGATAAGGAAAACAATAAGTGTCCACAAGCCAAAAAGTACACCGCATACATACCAAGCAGGTGAAAGCTTGTGGTTAAGCTGCTTTGCTGAATGGTGCATAAAAAGTAAGGAGAAGACTACCATAAGTGCTTCCAATACAAAAAGTATAGGTACAAAAATTGCTAATTCTACTATGTTATCCATATTTGACACTCCTTTTATTTTGGTAATTCAAACATACCATAAATTTGTACAATTGTCAATGATAATAGACATGATTTTTTTTGCATAAGGTTACACTAATACAAAAGGTGGTGTCTACGATGATAGAACTTGACAAAAAAGTAATAGGGAGCGTTATAAAGCGTCTTCGTACAGAAAAAGGACTTTCACAGGAGGTATGCAGCGGACTTGCAGGTATTGCGCGAAGCCACCTTGCAATGATAGAAAATTCCTCAAAGCTTCCTAATTTTGAAACCTTATGGAAATTATCCTTTGCCCTCGGCATGACACCCCATGAACTTATTTTAAAAATTGAGAACGAGCATCCCGAATTGAATTGAATACACAAGACGGTATCCAGTAAACAGGGTGCCGTTTTTCAATATGAGCTACTCTCCTTGCCTCTCCCCTTGGGAGAGGTGTCACGAAGTGACGGAGAGGGAAACCTGCGGACACGGCAAGCCGTGTCCCTACTCGGTCCTCGGCCCTGACTACTGGCTACTGACTACTCAAATACCCTTGACTTTATTCCTCTTTTGTATTATTATATTGTGAACAGTTTAAGGCGCAGGCCTTATTCCTGAAAATTACCTTCTTACCACGCCGAAGCCATCGGTGAAAGGGAGAAGACCGAAAGGAAGTATTTTATATGCTTAAGAACACAGAAAAATCAATGGAAAAGCTCGTTGCGCTTTGCAAAGGCAGAGGCTTCGTTTATGCAGGCAGTGAAATCTACGGCGGCCTTGCAAACACATGGGACTACGGCCCTCTCGGCGTTGAGCTTAAGAACAACATCAAGAAAGCATGGCTTAAGAAGTTCGTTCAGGAGAACCCCTACAACGTAGGTCTTGACTCAGCAATTCTTATGAATCCTCAGACATGGGTTGCTTCAGGTCACCTCGGCGGCTTCTCCGATCCTCTTATGGACTGTAAGGAATGTAAGACCCGTCACAGAGCCGATAACCTTATCGAGAATTTTGACGGCACAAACGTTGCAGGCTGGTCCAACGAGGAAATGAAAAATTACATAGATGAAAAGAACATTCCCTGTCCCGACTGCGGCGCACATAACTTCACTGACATCCGTCAGTTCAACCTTATGTTCAAGACCTTCCAGGGCGTTACCGAGGACAGCAAGAATGAGCTTTACCGTCGTCCCGAAACTGCACAGGGTATTTTCGTAAACTTTGCAAATATCCAGAGAACAACAAGAAGAAAGGTTCCCTTCGGTGTTGCACAGATCGGTAAATCCTTCCGTAACGAAATCACACCCGGTAACTTCATCTTCCGTGTTCGCGAATTTGAACAGATGGAGCTTGAATTCTTCTGTAAGCCCGGCACAGACCTCGAGTGGTTCGACTACTGGAGAGCATACTGCCGTGACTGGCTCTACTCACTCAATATCAAGGAAGAAAACCTTCGTCTCCGTGACCACGATAAGGATGAGCTTTGCTTCTACTCAAAGGCTACAACAGACTTCGAGTACCTCTTCCCCTTCGGCTGGGGTGAGCTTTGGGGCGTTGCTGACAGAACAGACTACGACCTTACCCAGCACATCAACACATCAGGTAAGGCTCTCGATTATTTCGATCCCACCACAAACGAAAGATACATCCCCTATGTTATCGAGCCCTCTCTCGGCGTAGAAAGACTTTTCCTTGCCGTTATGACAGAGGCTTACGACGAAGAGGTTGTTGATGCAGAGAAGAACGACACAAGAGTTGTGCTTCACTTCCATCCCACACTTGCTCCCATCAAGGCAGCAGTGCTTCCCCTTTCAAAGAAGCTTAATGCTGAAGCAGAGGAAGTTTACCACATGCTTCAGAAGAAGTTTATGACAGAGTTCGACGATGCAGGCTCAATCGGTAAGAGATACCGCCGTCAGGACGAAATCGGTACTCCCTTCTGTATCACCTATGACTTTGAGTCAGCAGAGGACGGCTGTGTAACAGTACGTGACCGTGACACAATGCAGCAGGAAAGAGTTAAGATTGACGAGCTTGTTGCTTATATTGAAGCAAAGATGGAGTTTTGATTATAGTAGCAAAAACCGCCCTTTCGGGGCGGTTTTTTTAGGGCTGAGGGCCAAGAGCCAAGGTCCGAGTTTTGCCCGACATTTCGGAGAACAGTAAAAAGCAGGTGATTTTTGCGTCACCTGCTTTTGTTTTATACAAAGGGTATTTTTTACTACTTCATCAGTAATAAACACCAGTCTCCCTCCTTGAGGGAGGTGGCACGGCAAAGCCGTGACGGAGGGAGTCCTTGGTCCTTACTGCGTGCGGATGTAAACAAAAAAGTCACGCTCGAACTTAATCGCGCGTGACTACTGACTACTGACTACTCACTACTTACTACTTACTACTATAAATATTATGCAGCCTGTAATAATAGGGCATATAAGTATCCTGAGGTATATGCAGGCTGTCACCCTTGAAAATAGTTCTGATATATTCGGCAGAGCTTTTGTAATTAAAGCCCGTAAACCAACGCTGCCTTACCGTTGCCGCATATATTGTGGCTTCAAATTCCTCGGGGTTGGCTACACCAAATGGTATGGCAAAATATACCCGTTGCCCCTTTTCCTCTCTGTATTCAAAGCCCTTGGGGTAATCATTCGGAAATCCTTCCTCGGTATCCTTGATTCTGTAAGTGAAAAAGGGCTCTGCATTGTATTTCTTTCCCTTTTCTTCGGTGATTATACCAATGTAAGAGCCGTTGAACTCATCCTCAAAGTTAAGGGGAAAAATGTCGAAGCCGTAGGAATAATTCTGCCACGGCATATAGTAAAAGCCTTTCCGGTAAAGGCTTTTTACCTTGTCTGCATAGTGACTTTCAATATAACAAAGCAGCCTTACATCATAATTACCCTCGTATTCCTTATCGGGAATGAAAAACCAATAGTAGTAAAGGTCACTGCTTGCTCCGCTGTCGTAGGATGAACCGCCGAGGCTTCCGCCGTCAGCACCGAAAGAAACAAATTCAGCATCCTTATAGTTCAGAATTTCGCTGTCGGGTAAATCCTCAACAATCTGTGGGTCAACGTCCCACTTGAGCATTTTCTGTCTTACCCTGTCGGCTTCCTTTTGTTCTTCCTGTGAAACATCGTGAATTATATGCTCTGCCTTTACAGGCTCCTTTGTTGAGGCAAAATAGTTGCAGCCGATTATTGTAATAAGGCAGAAAAGTCCTGCACAGTAATAAACGGCAAGATTCTTTTTGTTTGCAGACTCAATACCGTACTCACTGTCAGCTGCCCATAAAAGACTTTTTGCCCTGAAAAGCTGAACAAGAGTAAATATGAACATAAAAATCAGAATTAAAGGCATGATGAAATCATCAATGTGTACGCTTTCACCCTCGGAGAGAATAAGAATATAGCCTGACAGAAAGGATAAAAGCATGTAAAACACACCGCAGAAAACAAGCCTTGTTTTTTTTGCTTCTTCATCAAGGTTATTACTGCAAAGCTCATAAATTGAAGAGAAAAGGAAAATCCAGAAAAGACCCTCAAAAAGAGAATTAACAATTATATAAGTGTAAAACACCCATTGAGGAAGTATATTGCCTATGCTTATGCAGTAATAAAAAAGCTGTGAAAGGGCATAAAAATTGAAAAAGTGAAGGGCGGCTTCTGCCTTTTTGTTCATTTTCCTCATTCTTAAAAGAGGGAGGAACATAAGTATAAAGCCAAAAGCGACTGCAGTCTCCTTTACAACGCCTGAAAACAGGAAGTTAAGGCCTACAAATCCGCTTATTATACCTATAAGTGCAGAATTCATATTTTTCAGCGGTGAATCTGAATTGACCTGTGAAATATAATAGGAAAGTAATTCACCGTCCCCCATTTCTTTAATGGCATTGAGCCTTGCCTCTTCCTCGGTCATACCGATATTGAGATTTCTTTCGTAGTTATCCTCGAGATGACAAAGCAGCTCCTCTTCAACCTCTTCACGTCTCGGTCTTGATTTTATATCCTTACAGATTTCTTTTACATAAGAATCAAAGTCAAGCGGTAACATGAGCTGCACCTCCCAACACTTTGGAAACGGCTGTGGAATACTCCTTCCATTCTTTGTTCTGCTTTGCAAGCTCCTTTAAGCCCTTGTCGGTGATTTTATAGTATTTTCTGCGTCTTACGGTTTCACTTGCCTCGCTCCAGTAGCTTTCAAGCATACCGTTTTTTTCAAGTGAGTGCAGAATGGGGTAAAGAGTACCCTCATTCATCTGAAAAACGTCGTCGGATAAATTTGCTACGGTACGGATAATCTGGTATCCGTAAAGATTTTCCTTTGAAAGCACACTTAAAACAAGCATTGCTGTGCTGCCCTTTGCGAGCTCCTTGCTTATATTCAAGAAAAACCCTCCTTTTAAAATTATATTTAAAGTGCCCTCGAGTATCTATGCCTCGACTATCTATGTATAATATAGCACAGGGTAATACGATTGTCAAGGGGGAATTTAAAAGTAGTCAGTAGGCAGTAGGCAGTAGTCAGGGGCGCCTGACGGCGCAGTAGAGAGTAGTGAGTAGCCAGGGCGCCTGACAGCGCAGTAGAGAGTAGTGAGTAGCCAGGGGACAATGAAATAAATCCTTACGGATTTATGAAATATCCTGCGGATATGAAATAGCTGCGCTATGAAATACGCTGTGGCGTATGAAAAAGGTGCAGTAGTCAGGACACTCTCCGTCAGACCCTCGGTACTTTTTAAATCACATAAAAATAAAAAGTCACGCCCGAACTTAATCGTGCGTGTGTGGTTTTTACTCCCTCAGTCAAAATCATAGATTTTGACAGCTCCCTCAGCGAGGGAGCCTTAAAGCCTTCCTCTTTGAGGAAGGTGGCACCCGAAGGGTGACGGAAGGAGTTACCAAGAGTGTACCCTACGCGTTACCTCTCGACTCTATGACGCGCACGGAGCAAAACAAAAAGTCACGCACGAATTTACTCGCGCGTGACTACTTATTACTGTTTGCTTGCGGTACGCCACACAGGGCGTACCCTACGGCCTACTCTTACTCAGCACTGAGTGCATCAAGGGACTGCTTTTTAAGATATGCGTTGATAAAGCCGTCAATATCGCCGTCCATAACAGCGTTGATGTTACCCATTTCAAAGCCTGTTCTGTGGTCCTTTGCAAGGGTGTAGGGCATAAATACGTAGGAACGGATCTGGCTGCCCCAGCCGATTTCCTTCTGCTCGCCCTTGATATCCTCAATCTTGTCAAGATGCTCTCTTTCCTTGATTTCGATAAGCTTGGACTTGAGCATCTTCATACAAACTTCTCTGTTCTGATGCTGGCTTCTTTCAACCTGGCAGGAAACAACAATGCCTGTAGGCTCGTGGATAAGTCGAACGGCTGATGAGGTTTTGTTAACCTTCTGTCCGCCTGCACCTGAAGCACGGTAAACCTCCATCTTGATATCCTCTTCACGGATTTCTACCTCAACGGTATCGTCGATTTCGGGCATAACCTCAAGTGAAGCAAAGGAGGTGTGACGGCGTCCTGATGAGTCGAAGGGAGAAACACGTACAAGACGGTGAACACCCATCTCACCCTTGAGATAGCCGTAAGCGTTTTCGCCTTCAATAACAACTGTTGCAGATTTAAGACCTGCTTCGTCACCGTCAAGGAAGTCAACGGTTGTAAACTTAAAGCCGTGCTTTGTTGCCCACTGACCGTACATTCTGAAAAGCATCTGACACCAGTCCTGTGCTTCGGTACCGCCTGCACCTGCGTGGAAGTTAAGAATAGCGTTATTGTTATCGTATTCGCCTGAAAGGAGTGTTGCAAGAGTCTGCTTGTCAAGCTCGTCCTCAACGGCCTTTACGCTTTCCTCACATTCGGGAAGAAGCTCAAGGTCACCCTCCTCGTCGGAAAGCTCAATCATAACAAGGGCATCGTCAAAGGCTGTTGTAAGGTCCTCGTATGCCTTGATTTTGTTTTTAAGTGCAGCAATGCGCTGAAGCACCTTCTGTGAATTTGCAAGGTCACCCCAGAAATCCTCTGCAGCAGTCTGCTCCTCAAGGGTGGCAACCTCCTTTGCCATCTCTTCAAGGCCGAGTGCAGAAGCAAGCTCCTTGAGAGGCTTTTCGCTTTCAAGAAGTCTCAATCTTAATTCTTCAAACTGAACCATCTTTCTCATCCTTTCGGGAATTTTTAAGTTTATTTATAGGTCAACTACTATTTTAAAATACAGATTGTTATCTGAATTCGGAATGCGTAATCAGAAATTTGGAATGAAGGGTCGCTCCGCTGCGTTTATATGTGTATTGATATAGCTGATATACGATTTCTTATTCCGACTTGTAAAAACAATCTTCATTGGAGTTAATTCCGAATTCCGAATTTTGAATTCCGAATTTTGAATTCCGAATTTAGCTTGGGCTTTCGCCTTATTCCACCTTATACATTATACACATTTATTTGTAAAGGGCAACACCTTTAAGGAAAAAAGTTCAAACTGTTGCAATTAATCGGTAAAAGTAGTATTATTCTATATATTACCGTAAAATAATATTCAAAGACTTATTTAAAAGGAGTTATTTATGAAATATACAGGAAACCTCTGTCAGGGCTGTAACCGCCCCTTTGAAGACGGAGATGACGTTGTTGTATGCCCCGAATGCGGCACACCTCAGCACAGAGAATGCTATGAAAGGGAAGACCGTTGCGTTTGCGCACATATGCACGGTGACGGCTATACCTGGCAGGGAATAGTAAAAAACGAAGCAGCTCTTCCCGCAGAAAAAAGAGAGACAGCAAGCTGCCCTAACTGCGGCTATGACAACCCCGTAGGCACACCCGTATGCAAGCAGTGCGGAATGAAGTTCACCCTTTTCGGTATGAACGTTGTTGATGCAATGCATAAGGAAGAGCAGAGGGCTATCAATCCTAACAGAGACATACCCGATTACGAGGCACCCTTTACTCTCGGCGAGGGTGAGGCCTTTGAGAAAAAGGAAGAGGAAGAAAAGCCCGATACTGCACAGCAGGTACAGCAGAAGCTTATTGATGTGCTTACGGGAAATACTGACGCTCAGGGCAATGAGGCTTCAAGACTCAACCTCGGCGGCCCCTTCCCTGTAACGGATGAAATTGACGGCGTAATGACAAACAACGTCGGCAACTTCATAGGCTCAAACGCTATGAGCTATATTGCAAGGTTCAAGAAAATGCAAAGAGGCAGGAAGATAAGCTTCAACTTTGCCGCGTTCTTCTTCGGTGCCTACTGGTTCTTCTACCGTAAGCTATACAAGGCAGGTATTGTAGTAATGACTGCATCGCTTGCACTGAGCATAATTATTACACCCTATCTTTACGGTATGCTTGAGGTTTTTGAAAAGCTTGCACCCCTTGCTGAATCGGGCACAATGACCGAGGCACAGTTCAACGAAATTTTTGCCGAGCTTACGGCTGCATCAATTCCTATGGCAATTTACTTTTTTGCTACAGTTTTACTTCAGCTTATCTGCGCTCTTGTGGCAAACGTCATTTACAAAAAGCACGTTATAAGTCACGTCAGGGGTATTGAGGCGATGAGTGACAAGCCGTCAGCAATGCGTTATATTGTTAAAAACGGCGGCGCTTCAATTTTTATTGCTTTTGCGGCATATTTTGCAAATCAGCTTCTGTCGATGTTGGTTTCGTCAATGATGTAAGGCGACAGTACAGAAAGATATATAACATTAAAAGCAGGTGTTACGAAAACGCCTGCTTTTTGTATATTCAGCATCACTGCATCTTTTTACCATTCAAAGCTCATAAAATTCGGTACAATCTCTTTGCCCTCTTCAATGTGGTCTTTTATGTACCGCGAGGCGTAAATAAAACGTACCGTTTTTGTTTTCTCGTTGTATGCAAAAATTCTGTAGCTGTAATTTTTATTCCAGTTATCCTCGGAAACATCATCATAATAAATCAGCTGCCAGTCATCCCTTGTTTTTACGGTAACGGGCTTTCCGAATTCCGGACTAAGGTATTTTTTCTTGTGCTGATTGTATCGGTAAAGGTAATCATCATACTTTTTGTATTTTTCAAGAAGCTTCCATTCGGCAGTTATTTCCGTAAACACATCGCCGCCGAAACCGTCGCGGAAGTATTTATAGTAATATTTTGTAGTGTCAGGATAAGTGTCGGGAAAATCAATCAGCAAATCGTTGCCGCCGTGGCTGTTAGTTGCATAGCCGTCTATTTCATAAGGGAAAAACTCCGTTATTTCTTTACTCTCTGCATATTCGTCAAGTACAAGATAATTTTTCGGCGATGTTGTTTTTGAGCAGGCGTTGGGTGAAAATACAGACCAAAGTGTGCAGAAGAAAAAGCACCAGCATAAAAAAGTGCAGAATACCGAGAGAACAGTGTGGCTTATGAGCCGTTTTTTTCTATCGTCAGACAGTATTCTTCTGCGGTAGGTATAAAGAAAATACACACAGCTTGCAACGACAAACACAACAATAAAAAGCTTTGCGAAGAAATAAAAATCAAAGGCTCTTACTGTAGGATAGAGATAATCAAAATTGAACACACAGATAAGAACACTGTACACAATACAGCCGAAAATATAAATAAGACCAACCGAAGCTAAAACAGTAAAAAAACGCTTTTCAAATTTCTCTGCAAAACTGAATTTTGTATCAGATTTAGGTACTTCTTTTTCTTTTGTAACACTGTTAAGGCTTTCACAGATTTTTTTTAAGGTAACGGTTTCGCTCTCAGCCACGGCTTTAAGCTTTTCAAGCACCTCTTTGTCGTTTTTTATCCGTTCAGAGGTTTTACTCATAAATTCGGTAAGCACCTTACGGCAGCTTTCCTCGTCAAGGCGAAGCTGTTTGATTTCGTTTATAGAAAAGCCTACCTTACGGAGAATAGCAATGTTACAAAGCTCTGTAACATCATCCTCGGTAAAGTCAATGTTTTTTCTTCCCGAGTAGGATTCTATGCACGACGGAGAAACAAGTCCGTTTTCAATGTAGAGTCTTATAGCACGGTCGGTAAGACCCGTAAGGGCTATAACGTCCTTCATTTTCATAAAAATGCACCCCTTTTTTGTATTTCGGTACACTTATATTACAGTTTAACCTAAGGTAAATGTCAATAATTTTTTTGAAAAAATCTGAAAAAATCCACAAAAAAACCGCCCTTTCGGGCGGTTTCCTGACTCCTGACTACTGGCTACTGACTACTGACTACTAAATCAGCAGTAGCTTACCTTAAGTGTATCAAGGCAGACTGCCGCAAGTCTGCCGCCGAAGGCAGCACCGCAGTCAAGGGCAAGGTGACGCTTTTTAGCGTAAACCTTACCTGCATATTCCTTGCCTATTGCAACGGTGGGTGTGTGACCTGTTACAAGATAAGCGTTGGGGAAGTATATTTTGTTATAATCTGTTTTTGCAAAAATAAAATCCTCTTCCATATGCTCGTAAAGGTCAAGCTCATCGTGATTGTCTATACCTGCGTGGGTGAGAAGGAATTTTTTACCGTTGCAGTCAATTTCCTCAAATACTGCAAACTCCTCAAGAAATTCGAGAATTGCTTCCTTGCCCTCATCATCAAGCTTAAGAAAGTCCTCGATTGTTTTTTCACTTTTCATTGAGAGCCATGCTGAAAGCATTTCCTTATCCTCACCGTCAAGTGATTCAAGAGCCTTTTCGGCACTGCCCTTTTGTGCAATAAGGGGCAGGAATTTTTTTGCATAGTATTCTCTTTCGCCGAGGATAGGATAAATGTTTGCACGGTACATCATATCGTTCAGTATTTCAATACCGTCATCACCTACATCAATAACATCACCCAGAAGAAAAACTGCGTCATGCTCCCCCGGTGAAAGCTTTTCGAGCATTTCGTCGTATTTGTCCTTGCAGCCGTGAATGTCTCCCATTACATAAATCATAAAAGCACCTCTTATTTAGTGATAAGCAATTCGTTGTTTTCAAGGAATTCGTCGTAGGTTTCCTTGCGGTCATAAAGTCCGTCGGGACGGATTTCAATAATTCTGTCAGCAATTGACTGAACAAACTGATGGTCGTGTGAGGTGAAAAGAAGAGCACCCTTGAATTTGATAAGAGCGTTGTTGAGCGCAGTGATAGACTCAAGGTCAAGGTGGTTGGTGGGCTCGTCAAGAATAAGCACGTTTGCACCTGAAAGCATCATTTTGCAAAGCATACAGCGCACTCTTTCACCGCCGGAAAGAACCTTTGCCTTTTTGGTTGCCTCTTCACCGGAGAACATAAGTCTGCCGAGCCAGCCTCTTACATCAGTTTCAAACTGAAGGTCGGAATAGCTTCTTACCCAGTCGATAAGGCTGTCCTCAACGTCGTCAAAGAAGGCAGAGTTATCAGCGGGGAAGTAAGCCTGTGAGGTTGTAACGCCCCACTTGAAGCTACCCTCGTCGGGCTCAAGCTCACCCATAAGAATTTTGAAAAGTGTGGTCTTTGCAACGGCATCGGTACCTACAAAGGCAACCTTTTCGTTAGGTCTTATTGTAAATGAAACGTTGTCGAGCACCTTTCTGTCGCCGACGGTTTTGGTAAGTCCCTCAACCGTAAGCATATCGTTACCGATTTCTCTGTCGGGCTTGAATTCAACAAAGGGGAAGCGTCTTGAGGAAACGGGCATATCCTCTAATACGAGGTTATCAAGCAGCTTTTTACGGCTTGTTGCCTGCTTTGATTTTGAAGCGTTAGCACTGAAGCGTGCAATGAATTCCTGAAGCTCCTTCATCTTCGCTTCGGTTTTCTTGTTCTGCTCACGAAGCTGACGCTGTGCCATCTGGGTATATTCGTACCAGAAATCGTAGTTACCTACGTACATTGTGATTTTGCCGAAGTCACAGTCAGCAATATGTGTGCAGACCTTGTTGAGAAAGTGTCTGTCATGGCTGACAACGATAACGGTGTTTTCAAAATTCATGAGGAATTCCTCAAGCCAGTTGATAGCCGCAACGTCAAGATGGTTGGTAGGCTCGTCAAGAAGAAGAATATCGGGGTTGCCGAAAAGAGCCTGTGCAAGAAGCACCTTAACCTTCTGGTCACCGCTTAAATCCTTCATAAGAGAGTAGTGGAATTCGTTATGAATGCCCAGGGCGTTGAGAAGAATTTCCGCATCACTTTCGGCACTCCAGCCGTCCATTTCTGCAAACTCCTCTTCAAGCTCGCTGATTCTTATGCCGTCCTCCTCGGTGAACTCCTCTTTTGAGTAAAGCTCCTCCTTGGCGTCCATAATTTCAACAAGCTTGGGGTTACCCATAAGCACTGTTCTTATTACATCGTATTCATCATAAGCGTAGTGGTCCTGCTTTAAAACAGAAAGTCTTTCACCGGGAGTGATTGTAACATAGCCCTTGTTAGGCTCAATTTCACCTGAAAGAATCTTTAAAAAGGTACTTTTACCTGCGCCGTTGGCACCGATAAGACCGTAGCAGTTGCCCTTTGTAAAGTTGATTGAAACGCTTTTGAAAAGCTCTCTGCCACCGTACTGCAGAGTTACGTTATTTGTACTAATCATTTTATAACTGACCTCACTTTAATTTTTTTGCATACAAATTCATATTACCATATTATTGACCTTTGTTCAACTGTTTATTGTCATTTTTTCATTATAAAAAACTTTATGAATAAACAAAAAGCGAATTGACAAAACTGTGTTCTGATGATATTATTTTTACAAAGAAAACAAGGAGGAAACAACTATGAATCTTAAAGGTACAAAAACCGAAAAAAATCTTATGGAGGCCTTTGCAGGTGAATCACAGGCAAGAAACAAGTACACCTACTTTGCTTCCGTAGCAAAAAAGGAAGGCTATCAGCAGATTGCCGCTATTTTTGAAGCAACTGCAAACAACGAAAAGGAGCACGCAAAAATGTGGTTCAAGGCTCTCGGTGAGCTTGGTAACACAGCAGAAAACCTTGCAGCAGCTGCAGCAGGTGAAAACTACGAGTGGACTGACATGTATGCAAAGTTTGCTGATGAGGCTGAGGAAGAAGGCTTTACAGACCTTGCAAACAAGTTCAGAATGGTTGCTGCTATTGAAAAGAGCCACGAGGAAAGATACCGTGCACTTCTTAACAACGTTGAGATGAAGGCAGTATTTGAAAAGAGCGAGGAGACCATGTGGGAATGCCGTAACTGCGGACACCTTGTAATGGGTAAAAAGGCTCCCGAGGTTTGCCCCGTATGCGCTCATCCTCAGAGCTACTTCGAGGTTAGAAAAGAGAATTATTAAAAAAACGCCCCTTGATGGGGCGTTTTTTTAGTAGTAAGTAGTAAGTAGTAAGGAAAACGCACCGATTTTTCGGTGCGTTTTTTTACGGTTGATATTTTCGTGTTGGAAAACTGTATGCCCTCTCAGTCAAAATCTTTGATTTTGACAGCTCTCCCAAATGGAGAGCCGAGGACTGTTTTTTTGCATGGCCTTTATACTTGCCTCTCCCATCGGGAGAGGTGGCAGACCAAAGGTCTGACGGAGAGGGGGAATTGCGCATTGCGCATTGCGAATTGTCTCAGCTTCTCCTCGAATACTCGCAACCGCAGTAATCCTGTCTGTAAAGGTTATACTTTTTTGAAAGCTCAATGCTTCTTTTATAGCCCTCTTTCTTTTTGAAATCCGAGGGGAGATTTTTAACGCCGTATTTTTCCTCAAGCTCAAGACCGATTTCACGAAGCTTCTGTGCGTTTTTGAGAGGACTTATAGAAAGGGTGGTTGTGAAATAGTCAAAGCCGCCCTTCTTTGCTAGCTCGGCAGTTTTTTCAAGGCGCAGACGGTAGCAGTCAAAGCACCTCACACCGCCCTCGCGCACATCCTCTCTGCCCTTGGCGAGGGCGTAAAAGCTTTCGGTGTCGTTTTCGCATTCAAGCACGGGAATAGAAAGTTCCATTTCACTTACAAGCCTTTTAAGCTCACTGATTCGGTAATCGTATTCGTCGGCAGGGTAAATATTGGGGTTGTAGAATAAAAGGGTGATATCAAAATGCTCGTTGAGATATTCTATGCAGTAGCTGCTGCAGGGAGCACAGCAGGCGTGAAGAAGCAGGGTCGGTTTTATGCCGTCCCTTTTGTTTTTTTCTATAATTTTTTCAAGCTCACGCTGAAGATTTTCCATTGCTTCACCCCGCATAAAATTAATACTGAACATATATTATCACATTTCACTTTTTTTCTCAACCGTTTTAAAGTAGCTTTAAAAAAAGGTTGATATTATAAACTTGAGTAATTATAGGTTGCATTTTATCCGTAACAGTGTTAAAATACTACTTAATTGACTATAGGTAAAATATTTTACCTTAAGGAGGTTTTATTTTGGACGATTTTGAAAACAAGGAGCTTGAAGAGCTTAAGGATGACGCTCCCGAGGCCGAGACAGCTCAGGATGCCGACGCTCTTGTAAAGGAGCTTGAAGAAATCCGCGATATGTTCCAGGAGGCAATTGACAGTGCCGCCAATGAAGAGGAAAACGGAGAAGCAGAGCTTATTCAGGAGCTTGAAGAATTTGAGGATGAGGACAGCATAGAGCAGGAAGAGGAGCTTCCCCTTTGTGAATGCTGCGGCGAAAAAACCGTAAGCACCCTTCACGGCGAGGGCTACCCCTACTGTGAGGAATGCCGTGACCTTATGAAGCATTACCCCTTAAGAATAAGCGGTGTGCTTGCACTTATTTTAATGGTGGTTGTTTTCGGTGTTACTGCTTACCTTTCTTCAGGCAGTCTTGATAAAGCACTTACCGTGCTTGAGGCTCGTACCTATGCAAGCGACAATAAAATGATGTCTGCTGTTCAGTCTCTTTACAGCTTTGCATCGGATACAAGCAACGATTCCTCAAAGGCAGTTGAAATGCTTATCGACGGCTTTATGCGTACAGGCTATGTAAGCAACGCAAAGGAGGTTATCCAGGCTAACTATACCGAAAAAGAACTTGAAAAGGCAGGCAACAAAAAGTATAAGAAAATTATAGAATTCATCGATTCCTTTATTGCTACAAGAGAAGCCGTTGAGGGTGTTGTTACAGATGCTTTTTCAGGTAAGGACTTTGACTGTGACGAGCTTATAGCAAGGCTTGAGGCAGAAAAGGAAAAATTCATTGACGAGGAAAAGGGCATCAGATATAACGCTATTCTCCTTGATTATTACAAGTACGAGGCACTCCGCCTTGCAAAGGCAGAGCCCGCAAAGCAGCTTGAGGCTCTCAAGGTAATTGAGGACAGCGACAAGGACGGCATTGCAGAGTGGATTTACATCGGAGCAATGTGCGAGGTTGCCGCAAAAATGGGCGACAAGGAGCTTGCCGAAGAATATTTTGAAAAGATGACGGAAATAAATTCCGAGGATATGAAGGCATATGCTAACCTTGCTCTTTACTACCGTTATCTTGAGCAGCCCGATGCAGATGCAATGATAGATCTTTGCGAGCAGGCAGCAAAAAATGCTCCCCAGGGTGACACATCCTATTATCCCACACTTGTAATTGCTTACCTTATCAAGGGCGAGGGTGCACTTGCACTTGAAACAATGGGTCAGTATATGAACGCAAACTACTATACAGTATCTAACTGTAACCTTTATGCACTTTGTGCAGCCTACTGCGGTAATGAGGACGTTTACAAAAATATGGACGAAACCCTTAAAAACGCAGGCTATGAAATCAGCGACCTTGTTGTACAGTACAAAAACGATAAAATCTCAATTGAAGAGGCTATTGCAGATATGAGAGGTGACATAGGATGACAGCTTTTTATTACATTACAAAATATATCACCTTCCCCGGTGCTTATGTAAGATGCTTCTGGGAACAGATTATCTGCCGTATCTGTAAGGTGCCTGTTGAGGACAACAGATATTTAAGACAGGATGAGCTCGCAGGCCATGTAGACCACGAGCTTATGCATACTGCCCGTTCGGCCTTTGCTTTCTGCTTCGTTCCCGCATTCTTCAACGCTATCGGCGCACTCTTGCTTGCAATATTCCCCGTTGTGTTCCTTTTCTTCTACGGAACAACAAATGTACTTCTTGCAATTGCATGTGCCGTTTCATACTGGCTTTCCGTTTCACTTTTTGTAAACAGCTACAGCCTTGTTGAGGACGCTATCAATATGAAGGAAAAGGTTTATAAGCAGGGCAACATTCTTCAGAAGATTTTTTACTCCCCTGCTATTGTAATTCTTTACATCGGCTCTTACCTTGAAAGCTACGGCATCACATTTATTGCTGCCGTAATCGCAACTGTTGCAATGGCTGTTGCACTGTAAGAGTAGTAAGTAGTAAGTAGTAAGGAAAACGCACCGATTTTCGGTGCGTTTTTTTTATTTGCAATTTCTGACCTTGAAAAATTTTATTTTGTAACGTTTTTAATTTATAATTGTCTAATAAACAGCAGACGGTCATGACAACTGCGAAAGGAAGGTGAAGGAGTGAAAAATAAAGATAAAATTACGGACGAGGTGCTTTGCGCCGAGTATTCGGCAGTATATCACTATGTGCTTTCCTTGTGTCGCAATGAAACCGAAGCCTCCGACATCACTCAGGAAGCCTTTCTTAAAGCAATGAGTGCTAAAAAAGGCTTTGAGGGACAAAGCAGTCTTTACACCTGGCTTTGTGCTATTGCAAAAAGGCTTTGGCTCAATAAGCTTAAAAAGCAGGGCAGAGAGTTTTCTGACGAGGATTTGTTTGGGGAGGAAAGCTCTGCTGACAACACAGAAGAAAGCATTATTAAAAAGGATACCCTTTTAAGCATACATAAAATACTGCACAGAATGAACGAGCCTTATAAGGAGGTTTTTTCACTGCGGGTTTTCGGTGAGCTTTCCTTTAACGATATTGCAACACTCTTTTCAAAAAGTGAAAGCTGGGCAAGGGTAACCTACCACAGGGCAAGAAAAATGATAAACGAAGAATTAGGGTGGCGAGAATAATCCAAACCTCGCCTTAAAAAGTGAATTTTCACGGCTTTTCGGCGATTCGGATTAGAAAGGCGACAGCCTGTCGTCATCCTCGTCATCCAAAAATCCTGTAAAAATTCGCGTTTTAAGGTCGCAGATTTTTTGCAGAGCAGATTTTTGGCAAATCAAGGCACAAAACGCAGCAAATCCTGCCGGATTTGCGAGTATTTTAACGAAGAGTTGGCGAAAATCCGCCTGAAAAAAACGGGATTCGGATTATACTCGTCACCCTATGGAAGGAAGGATATTATGAATAAAGATTATATAAATGACCTTGACTGCGAAATTGTAGAAGACCTTATCCCTCTTTATCACGATAAGGCAGTAAGTGAAAAAACAAAAAATGCCGTTGAGCATCATATAAAAAGCTGTGCTGCCTGCAAGGCGGAATATACACTTTACTTAAAGGATTTGCCAAAGCGTGAAAGCAAGTCAACAGTCGGTGAATTTCATAAAATGATGAACAAAAAGCGCGCTAAGCAAAAAATTATTGTGCTTGTTTCGGTGGTGCTCGCTGTGCTTGTTTGCTGGGGAGGACACTATATGCTTTTTGATGCTCCCCTTGTAACTGTTGATGATACAGTGGTTATGTGCGTTTACCGTTACACGGTCAAGGACGGTGAAACAGAAAAAGATAAATTTTTCATTGCAACAAATGAAAGCTCTAACCCCAGAGGCTATACTCATAAAATAAAAGAAAAAGACGGTAAGCTTGTATTTGAATTCAACGATAAGCGACCGATTATTGCTGAAAGCTACGGGATGGGAACTGATTCAAGAGCCATTGATGTTGTTGATTTTTCTGCCGAGGGTGAAGCAAGATACCCCGATGTAGACGCTTTTTATTATAATGGCAAGGAAATATGGACAAAGGAGAAAAACGGAAACGACAAGCTCCCTGAATATCTCGCTTACTATGAGAAATACGAAAACGGTAATCTTGACGAATTTGGTGACAGTGATAGCATAAGCTGGTACACAGGTGAGGATTATGTTGAATTTGAGCATTACGGCGAAGATCGTGTAATAAGGTGGAGCCTTGACGGTAAAAGAATTTATGATTCGGCAAAAATAAAAAACTGAGTGTCAAAAAACCGCCCTGATGGGCGGTTTTTCCTTGTTACTTACTACTGCACCCGAAGGGTGCTACTCGGCCCTCGGCCCTCTGGCCCTTGGCTCTATCGTATCTTCTCCCTTATCATCCTCTTGTACCTTACAAACTCCTCGTCTGTAACCTCGTCAATGCTTCTGGGCTTGGGCAGGTCGATTTTTATCTCGTCGGTAATTCTGCCCGGTACACCCGAAAGGATGTATACTCTGTCTGAAAGGAGAATTGCCTCGTCAATATCGTGGGTGACAAAAATTGTAGAAAGTCCGATTTCCTTCATAATGTCGAGATACCAGGAGTGCATTGCACTTTTTGTAATGGTATCGAGAGCGCTGAAGGGCTCATCAAGCAGAACAACATCGTTACCCGTAAGGTAGGTGCGCATAAGTGCGGCACGCTGTCTCATGCCTCCCGAAAGCTCTGAGGGATATTTCTTTTCACAGCCCGAAAGACCGAAAAGCTCAAAGTATTCCGATGCCTTTTTACGGGCGTCCTTTTTCTTTTCACCCTTCATAACAAGGGGCAGGGATACGTTGTCGATTATGGTATAGTGAGCAAGGAGCAAATCCTTCTGAAGCATATAGCTAACCTTACCCGTTTTACCCGTTATATCCTCGCCGTCAAGAAATACTCTGCCTTCATCAATACCGTAAAGCCCTGCAACGGCGTTAAAAAAGGTTGTTTTACCCGATCCGCTTGCACCGATAAGTGAAACAATCTCTCCCTTTTTAAGTGTGAGGTTGATTTTTTCTATTACGGGCTCGTTTTCGTAGGTTACGGTTATGTTTTCTGCTTTGAGCTTAATCATTTAATCAGCATCCTTAATAAATTCATTAGTAAAGCCGAAGCCTTCGGGAATTTCTTTTGTAATAAGTCCCTGCTCATAGACCCAGGAATAATAGCGGTTCCATCTGTCAGCGTCAAAAATGCCCCACTGCTCGGCGTCGTCAATGTATTTTTCGCTTATCCACTTCTGGCTTGCGGTAACAAGCTCAAGTGATGAGTCTAGTGAGCCTGTAGTATCGCCCTCAACAAGCATTTCAGCTGCTTCCTCGGGATTTTTAACGGCGAACTCGTAGCCCTTTTTGGTTGCCCTCATAAAGGCTGCTGCAAGCTCGGGCTCTTCCTTGAGGAAGGTGTTATTTGCAACTATTACGGGGGTGTAGTAGTCAAATATTTCGTCAATATCCGTAAGGGCAAAGTAGTCAAAGTCGAGACCTGCTTTTTCAGCGGCTACACCTGCCCAGGCATAGTATATCCAGATAGCGTCGGTATCCTTGTTTTTAAGCGCCTCGGCTTCGTTGGTTACGGCGTTTGGTATAAGCTGAAGCTTGCTGTAGTCACCGCCGTCCTTTTCCATAATGTATTTTACGGTAGCCTGCTCAATAGGCCAGTCCCAGGTGCTGTAGCGCATGCCCTCAAGCCCCTTGGGAGTGGCAGCGCCCTCACCCTTGCGTGAGATAATGCCCGAGGTGTTGTGCTGAAGAATTGCCGCAACGGCTGTGATTTCAGGCGCATTTTCAGCGCTGAATAAATCGGCAAGTGTATCCTGGAAGGAAATGCCAAACTGTGCCTTACCCGAAGCAGTCATAAGCTCTGCACCGTTTTCGGGCGGCTGAACAATTGTAATTTTAATGCCCTCTTTTTCGTAGTAGCCGAGCTTATCGGCAACAAAAAAGCCCGTATGGTTCGTGTTGGGTGTCCAGTCAAGGCAAAGAGTGATTTCGGCGGGCTCATCTGTGTTTTTCTCTTTGCTAAGGAAAAAGCCTGCCACACCTGCAACAAGCACAAGAGCCACCAGAATTGCAATAATTTTTTTCATATCAATACGTCCTTTCTTCAAGGAGCGTCTGTCTTTTTTGTAGCGCAGAACGTAATTTCTCAAAAGGCTGATAATAGCCATAAGCACAAGTGAAAGAGCTGAAATAAGAATAATAACGGCAAACATCTTGTCGAAGGCGTAGGCCTTTTTTACCCTTGTCATATAAACGCCGAGACCCTCGAAACCGCCGAGCCATTCAGAGATTACCGCACCTACAACACTGTAGGAGGCGGAAACCTTAAGCCCCGAAAAAAACTGCTCTGCCGCTGAAGGAAGCTTCACGTGACGGAAAATCTGAACCCTTCCCCCACCCATTGAACGGATAAGGTTGATTTCGTCCCTGTCGGCACTTCGAAAGCCGTCAAGAAGAGAAACACAGACGGGGAAAAAGGTTGTAAGCACAACAAGAGTGATTTTCGGCGCCATAGAAAAGCCCATCCATAAAACAAGAAGGGGCGCAATGGCAATAGTGGGAATAGTCTGGCTTATTACAAGAAGAGGATAAAAGGCGTTATAAAGAAAGGTGAATCTGTCCATAAGCACGGCTATAACAAAGCCGAGTGCCGTGCCGAGTAAAAGTCCGTAAAGCGCCTCCTGTACGGTGATGACAGCGTGAGTAAAAAGCACGTCCGCATCGGTGAAAAAGACTTTTACAACCTCGGTGGGCGACGGCAGCATATAGGCAGGTACGATTCCGCCCTCACTTAAAAAAAGCCACAGCAGTATAACCGTTATTACCGAAACAACGGGAGCCGCCTTATTTGTGATGCTTTGATACCTTTTTGTCAATGGTCAGTACACCGCCTTCCGGTTTGTAGCAGATTTTTACGTAAGAGGAAACCGCCTTACAGCCTGCATTTATTGCCACCTTCTGACAGTTTTTGACAATTTCCATGAGATTGTCGTAGCTGTCGCCTTCTATTGTTGTTTCAAAGGGACCTACATAATAGTTATAGCCTGTTGAGGCGATGTATGCAATTACCTCGTCAACAATTCTTACAAGCTCCTCATCATTCTGTACATCGGGTAAAACCTGAATTGCTACACTTGCGTTCATAACAAACACTCCTTAAGGTGAATTTTCACCTGATGATATTTCAACATATCAATATACTGTGGAGATTGTGGGCTTCTTCCTTTCTGCGCGCCGGAAAAGAAAAAATCCACCCTTTACAAAAAGGGTGGAATAAAGCTCGTTACTTAGCCTACGTCGGTATTATCCGAATCAGGTTATGGGTATAATCTCAGCCGAAGAATTCAGCACCCCTAGTAATATTCATATGTTGTGTGTATTATAGCACCTGAAAAATGCTTTTGTCAACTGCTTTTTTTACGGGCGGAAAACCTCACGGAAAATTGAAAGGTCAGCAATTTCAATTACCTTACTTGCAAGGCGTGAGCAGGTTGTGCCGAGAAGCTTGTTGCCTATGCTCATAGCGTGGGCATCCATGCCGAAGACCATATCCCCTCTCTTTTTCCATATGCCCTTTTCAATAAGGTCAACCATTTTGTCGCAGTCGGTGCTTACCATATTGAGCGCCTTCATTGTCTTGTCAGAGCTCTTGTCCTGGTTGCGGAAGATGTCGGTTTTTGTAAAGCCGGGGCATACAAGACCAACGTAGCAGTCCTTTCTGTGCTCCTCGCGAAGAGCGTCGGTAAAGCTTTTGAGTGCGCCCTTACTTGCAGAATAAATTGATGTACCTGCAAGTGAGCAGAGTGCGGCAGAGGAAGCAATGTTGACAATACCGGGGGTCGGTGACTTGAGAATAACGGGAAGAAGCGCATTTATAGCATAAAGCGAGGAGAAAAAGTTAATCTGCATTGTGTGATTAACGTCCTCAAGAGTGATTTTTGAATAACGGTTGAACTTAGGCAGAATACCTGCATTGTTTATGAGAATATCGGGGTGAATATTTTCTTCCTTAAGCTTAAGGGCAAAGCTCTCCCAGTTTTCCTTAACGGAAACGTCAAAGGGATAATATGTAAAGTAGTCACCCTTATTACCAAGCTCCTGCTTGAAGGCCTCAAGCTTTGACTCAGTACGGGCAACACCGATAACCTTGCAGTTATGGTCACGTATAAGTCTTTCTGCAAGTCCCTTACCCATACCGCTTGAAGCTCCTGTGATAATTACGGTTTTATAGTCATACCAGCATTTATTCATATTCATTCTCCTTTACACATCTTTGATGTATGTTATAATTTTAACATATTGCAGGGCGATTTGCAACGGGAATTTTTTGAATCAGGGCTTAAGCGTTAATGAAACTGAAAAATCCCCGTTCCGGAGAACGAGGATTTTTCTGGAGCTGATAGTCGGACTCGAACCGACGACCTACGCATTACGAATGCGTTGCTCTACCAACTGAGCTATATCAGCAAGGTACAACCGATTATACCTCAAATAAGAGGCAAAATCAATACCTTTTATTCCATTTTATCAAAGATAATTTTTAAGCTCCTTACCGAGCCTTTCCTCACAGCTTATAAGCTTTTTTGCAAGCTTCTTTGACTTATCGTCGGCATTTTCGTATTCATTTATATAGGCGCTCAGCTGCTTTACACCCATGTTGCAGCCGTCAAGCATAAGTGCGGCAATTGTTTTATCGTCACCCTTTTCAAGCATCTTGAAATTTATCTTCATCCAGGACATAACCCTTGCCATAGGATTGGGGTCCTTGCCCTGACAGCCGATTTCCCTTAACAGCGCGGCTATTTCGTTGCCTGTATCCTCATGCTCGGAAAGACTTTTGGTAAGAAGCGTCAGCAGCTGCTCGCTTTTTATATTGTCAAGCACCTCTTTAATTGAGTTTACGGCAGTTTTTGTGCCTGCGTCACATTCCTTAAGTAAGCTTTCTGTATCTGTCATAAGCGGTCACTCTTTCTTTGTTGTTTTAATGTAATTATCTGCATTTTTATGCTAATTATACAGTTTGCACAGCAGATAATTTACGTAATAATTCCTTATACTTATTGACTTTTTATTCTTTTTATTTTATTATAGGTTCACAAATAATTAAAAAGGAGAAAGTTGCTATGGTTTCTTCACTTCTCGGTTCACTTCTCGGTGTAATCACAAACATACTTACAATTGTTTTTGCATTTACAAATCTTTTCGGCGGTACAGTTCAGCTTTCAACAGAAAACCCCATTAAGCTTGTTGACCCCGATAACTGCAAGATGTCCTTTGTTGCTCTTGCAGATACACACTTAAGAGATACTGCATTCCAGCCCCACCTTTTTGCAAACGGTCTTGCTGATATTGACAATGCAGAAACTCCCTTTGACGCTCTCGTAATCGCAGGTGACATCTCCGAATTCGGTGACGGCCCCTCCTACGATGTAACATGGGAAACACTTGCAAACAGCGAAATCGGCAAAAAGCCCGTTTTACTTGCAACAGGTAACCACGATATCCGTCTTGCTTACGAATATCAGACAAACCTTATTATGGATAAGGCTTCCGAATATCTCGGCATTGAAATCGACAAGCCCTACTACTCATATGAGGTTGAAGGCTACAAGTTCATCGTTATGGGTTCAGATACCTGGGAATTTGAAAAGGCAGGCATTTCACAGGAGCAGCTTGATTTTATTGACGCAGAGCTTGCAGAAGCAAACGGTCAGCCCGCATTCGTAATCTGTCACCAGGCACTTGCAAATACCCACGGTCTTCCCGAGGTATGGAAGAACGGTGACCTCGGTCCCGATTCACAGGCAGTAAAGGCAGTGTTTATGAAGCATAAGAACGTATTCTTCCTTAACGGCCATCTCCATGACGGTGTTTACGAAAAGTCACTTGAAATTTTCGACGCTGAAAACGGTGTTTATTCAATTAATCTCCCCGCTTTCGGTAAGGAAAATGACTACGGCAAGTATCTTCAGAACGGTCTTGGCGCATATGTTGAGATTTATGAAGACAGCGTAATCTTCACCTCAAGAGACTTTGCACGTGGCGTAAACCTTGAAGGCTATACATATACCTTCGATATTAAATAATTAAGCTTTGAGCTTGCGGACTGCCGCACGAGAGTGCGGCAGTCCTTTTTATTTGTAAAATTTATAAATATTACAGATTTTTCAATTGACTTGAAAAATCCTTTATGCTAATATATTTACGTAAACAGAAGCACAATCAGCAGGCGCTGATTTTTTTATTTATTAAAACTTCACGGAGGACAAAATGAGAGAGTTTTTTGAAAGTGAGCTCTTTGAGGATATAAGAAGAATTTATAATAAAATAGCCGAAAAATTCCGCAGCATTCCCGAACCGAGCACCGGATTTATAATAAAGGCCTTTGTGCTTATAGTTGCGCTTCTTGCTTCTGCTTCCGTTGCGGCGATTATACTCGAGGGCGAAAACAGCAGTACCCAGCAGGCTACACAGATAACTGAGCCGGTAAGCTCAGCAGAGGTGCAGGCAGTTACTATGCCCGACAGAGGGGTGCTAAAAAGCAACATCCTTTTCGGTCTTGACAACGCCGAGGGTGAAACGCATCTTCTTTTTGTGCTTTCCCTTGACAGTGAAGCGGAAAAGGCAAAAATATTCTTCCTTGAGCCTACAGCAGTATGCAAGGTTAACGAAATCGAGGGCAGCCTTGACGAGCATCTTCGTAACGGCGGTGTAAGCCAGCTTGTGCTTGCCGTAAGCGAGTATATGGATATGGAAATCAGCCGTTACCTTGTAGGTGACGAAAAGGCGTTTGTAAGCCTTGTAAAATATCTCGGCGACCTCGAAATCAACGTTGAAGAAAGCATCTCCTATAATCATAACGGCTTAAGCTACATTATAGATAAGGGTGTACAGGTTATGACACCTGATATGCTTTTGAAGTATATTGTATATCTTTGTGACGATACCGTTGCTTACGGTGAAAAGCTCCGTCTTCTTTTAGCACAGTTTGCAACAACCCTTTTCGACAAGGGTGATTCACAGCAGGCGCAGGATAATTTCGGTAAGGTTATCGGCTTTTTTGAAACTAACATTTCAGCCCTTGATTTTTCCGAAAACAAGCAAGCTGTAATCAATTTTGCTCACGAGCTTTCACTTAAGCTTGAGGTGTATAATTCACTTGCCGAGTTTAAGGGGCTTGATACTCAGCAGGAGTAATGATTTAAAAATATAAAGCAGAGCGCACGACGACACCACGTAATGCACTCTGCTTTTTTTTATTTTACTGTAACAATTATACCATTTATTAAATAAAATTACAAGTCTTGCAATTTTATTACCCGTAGAGTATACTTTTCCTATATATGCTGAAAAAGAAAGGAGAACAGCAATGGCAAGAGTTTATCTCAAGGACCATAAGCGTGTACCGCTTTTTAAAAATATGGTTTTCGGTCTTAAGCTCGGCTGGGAGGCTGACAAGAGACTTCTTATAGGCTACCTTATTAATATGGTAGCAGACCGTGTGTTTGCCCTTTTTGTGCAGAATATTCTTTTTCTGCGTGTCCTTTTAGGAATAATTGATGCAAACGGCTCCTTTGAAGAGTATTTTAAAAATCTTGTGCTGTTTCTTGTGCTTTCCGTTGTGCTTAAGGGCGTCAACTGGTATTGCTCCTATATGCGTCAGGCGGCAACCAAAAACGTGCTCAAGCAGATAAATAACAGGATTTTCAAAAAGGCAGTTTCTCTTGATGTGGCCTGCTACGAGGACCCCGCATTCTACGATAAGTATCAGCGTGCAACAGAGGTGCTTGCTTGGAGTCTTTTTGATTCCTCCTGCTCGGCAGTTGCAACTATAATCTCTTCAATTATTGCGCTTATGCTTGTTATAGGTACGGTTACAACAATTGACAAGAGATATCTTCTTCTCCTTTTACCCTCGGCGCTTGTTTTTGTTGTAGAGGTTTATAAAAGCAGAGTCGTTTACAAAAGAGATAAGGAAATGACAACCAATAACCGTATCAAGGCATACATTCAGCGTACGGTTTTCCTTAAGGATTTTTCAAAGGATATGCGCACCTCGAATATTTTCTCCGTGCTGATGTATCGCTTCAGGCAGGCTATTGATTCCAATATCCGTATTCTCCGTGCCTACGGTCTCAAGCTTTTCCTTTACAGTGCGGTAAGCAGCCTTTTCGGTGAGTTTATTCCTATTATAGGCACCTATGCCCTTGCGGCATATCAGTTTGTTTTCACAAAAAGCCTCACTGTTTCTGCTTTTTCCGTTGTGCTTTCTTCAATTAACTCCGTCAAGGAGGCAACACTGAGCATTGCACAAAGCTTTGAAATGATGAGCCGCTTTGCCTTCTATTTCCAGAATATGAAGGAATTCCTCGATTTTGAAAGCAACGTTGAAAACGGCAGTGAAATTTGTGAGGGCTTTGAAAGCCTTGAATTCAGAAGCGTTTACTTCAAATATCCCTCGGCAGATAAATTTACTCTTGAAAACGTAAGCTTTAAGATAAATGCAGGAGAAACCCTTGCCCTTGTAGGTGTCAACGGTGCAGGTAAAAGCACCCTTGTAAAGCTGCTTCTTCGTTTTTACGATGTAACTGAGGGTGAAATTATCCTCAACGGAAAAAATATAAAGGAATACGAGCTTAATTCACTTCGCAGAATTTTCGGCGCAGTGTTCCAGGATTATAAAAACTTTGCTCTTACCGTCAATGAAAATCTTATGTGTCACGAATGTGACGAGGAAGAGAAGAAAAAGGCAGAAATTGCCCTTAAGCAAAGCGGTGCGTGGGAGAAAATATCCTCCTTCCCCGAAAAGGGTGACACTGTGCTTACCCGTGAATTTGAAAAGGACGGCATAGGTCTTTCCGGCGGGGAAAATCAGAAGCTTTCCGTTGCCCGTCTTTTTGCAAAGGATTTTGAATTTGCAGTTCTCGATGAGCCCTCCTCTGCCCTTGACCCCATTGCAGAGTACAAAATGTATGAAAGCCTTATTAATGTAACAAGGGGCAAAACCGTGCTTTACATATCCCACCGACTTTCAAGTGCCGTGCTTTCGGACAGAATTCTTGTGCTTGACGGCGGCAGAATTGCCGAGCAGGGAAGCCACGCTGAGCTTATGGAAAAGGGTGGCGTTTACAGTAAAATGTTTACCCTTCAGGCTTCAAGCTACAACAAAGCGAAGGAGGAAGAGTAATGAAAAAAGAAAAGATTAAGAATACTCACTCCATGCTTTCTAATATTCTCTTTTTTGTAAAGCTTCTTTTTGAGGTATCCCCTTGGCTCGTAATAGGTGAATTTGCATGGGGTATAATGACTCACGTGCCCTCAAGACTTATAAGCGTAATAGGCGCAAAGTATATCATTGATACCGTTGAGTCGGGCGAAAACCTTGAAACAATTTTTATTGCCGTCGGCGTAATTGCCGCAGTAATAATTTTCAGCAATGCCTTTACCTGGTTTTTCAGGGAGTTCTTCTGGAACGTTGAAAAGGAAAAGGTTTACTACGGGCTTAACAAAAAGCTTTATAAAAAGGCACGTCAGCTTGACGAGGAAAGCTACGATAACCCCGAATTCTACAACAACTTTATTCTTACAATTGAGTCCTCCTCGGATAACATACAGAACCTTTTAGGTCTTGTGCGTAACTATGTAGGTAACATCATACTTCTTATTTCTATCGGCTCGGTGCTTATTTCAATTGACCCGATGTGCCTTGTGATTATTCTGTTTTTTATAGGCGTGTTCTCCCCTATCAGCAAAAAGATAGGCAACCTGCAGATGGGAAGAAGAATTGACAACACACGCTTCCACAGAAGAAGCGACTATTTTCAGCGTATCTTCTACCTTCAGGATTACTGCAAGGAGGTTAGAATGAATGACATCTCTCCCCTTCTTATTGAGCGCTACAACGATGCGGCAGACGATGTTATTGCAAACCAGAAAAAATACTTCAAAAAAATAACAGGCTACTATATGCTTCAGGAAAGCGGAATACAGATTTTCGGCTTTATGTTTATGCTTCCTCTTTACCTTGGCTACTGCGTGCTTGTTAAAAAGAGCCTTTCGGCAGGTGACTTTGTTGCCGCCTTTAACGGTGCAACCTCAATTGCCGTTTCAATAAACTTCCTTACAGTGTGGGCTGTTGCCGTTTTCTCCGAAAGAGGTAAAATGATAGAAAAGTACCGTGAATTCCTTAAGGCTGAATTCAAAATCAGTGACGGTGAAAGGGTTGCCGAAAAGGGCGAGCCAAAGGAAATCAAAATCGAAAACCTTTCCTTTACCTATCCCGGCAACGATAAGCCTACCCTTGAAGATATTAACCTTACAATAAAGCCCCACGAAAAAATTGCCCTTGTAGGCTATAACGGTGCGGGTAAAACTACACTTACCAACCTGATTCTTCGCCTTTATGACCCCACCGAGGGCAGAATTCTGGTTGACGGTGAGGATATAAGAGACTGTACAGTTGATTCGCACCGTGACCGTTTTGCGGCAGTGTTCCAGGATTTTCAGCTTTTCTCCTGCAATGTGGGTGAAAATGTTGCCCTTGACAAGAGCTATGATAAAGAGCGTGTAAAGGATGCACTCGGTCACAGCGGCTTTGGCAAAAAGCTTAAAAACGGCACTGAAACTGAGCTTCTTCGCGAGTTTGACGATGAGGGCATAATGCTTTCGGGCGGTGAAAGTCAGAAGGTTGCCATTGCCCGTGCCTTTTATAAGAATTGCCCCTACGTTATTCTTGACGAGCCCTCAGCAAACCTTGACCCTGTTGCAGAATATAACCTCAACAGAGCAATGAGTGAGGCCTCAGACAACAAGACGGTTATATTTATCTCTCACCGTCTTTCCACAACGGTCCACGCTGACAGAATTTACGTTATGGAAAAGGGCAGAATAATCGAAAGCGGCAGCCACAGTGAGCTTATGAAGCTCGGCGGCACCTATGCTTATATGTTTAATCTGCAGGCAGAGAAGTATAAGTAAGGGCCGAGGGGGGCACCCATTGAGTACAGAAAAAAGTTTTTTGCTTGCTTTGAGGGTAATGCCCCGATACCGGCAAAAAAATAAAATTTACAAACAGAGATTTACGGAGACAGACTATGGAAATTAAAAAGGCTTTGTCCGGAGTTGTCAAAGCTGCTTTTGATGCACAGTTGACCGAATTCAGCCAGATAGGCGGCGGAGTCGCCGGCGGTATGGTTTACAGAACAGTGCTTGACAAAAGTCCGTTTGTGGTGGCAATAAAAACAACAAAAGACAAGGATTTACTTGAAAAAGAGTGCAAGTACATAAAATACATACAACAATATGCAGACATAAAGCTGCCTGAGATTTATTTCGACACTACAATTGATAATCAATACTTTGTTGTTATGGAATATTTTGACGGTGTCAACTGCCTGTCCGATTATGTTTTGGAGGCTTCTGAAGAAAACCGTAAAAAGGTTGCTGGGGAAATTGCAGATAACATTATTAAGCTGCAGTCCGTCAAAGGTGAAAAATACGGAGATTTATTGTCACCTGAATTTGATGATTGGCACGATTACTATAAGCCCTTTGTAAAAATGGTGAAGCGTGAGGCTGACGTTTTGCAAAAGGAAGGCTATATCACAAAACATATTCTGGATTATGTTAACAAGGCTTACGAAAATTATGACGTTATTTTTGATGAGCCTGTAAGCAAACCGACAATTATTCACGGTGATTATTGGGCAGGAAACCTCATAGTCAACAAAGACTTTGAGCTGATAGGTGTATTAGATCCATTCAACAGCATATGGGGCGACAGTGAATACGAACTTTTTGCACTTAACGCAGTACATAACGGAAAAATCCCTATACTGGAAGCTTATATGTCAAAACAATCTGTTTCCGAAAAATTTATGCTTAAAAATTATTTTTATCTGCTTTTTTCAGAAACTTTCTGGGTCACCAAACTTCATCACGATAATATAGCCTATTTGAACGAGATAATAGATAAGCTGGATACTGAAATAAAGAAATCAGATATTTTAAAGAAATGATCCAAATAAAAAAGCACCCGTAGCATCAGTGAACTGCCCCAAATTGTGCGGACAGCACAAAAAAGCCCCCTGGCAGAAATATTTAATTAAGCGACATACTGACTTCGTTTTTCAAGCGGAGTCAGTTTTGTTTTTAATTGGATTCTTTCGTTGTTGTAAAAGTGTATGTA
>JBGVGP010000201.1:0-21293 GCA_045121735.1 Acutalibacteraceae bacterium | reverse complement strand
GAGCCTGAGGAGTTACCTTGTCAATTTCCTGAGCCTGAAGAGTCATTCTTTCCTTGATAACTCTTTCCATTCTTGCGAAGCCAACGTGGAACTGATTCTGAAGAAGCTCACCTACGCATCTGATACGACGGTTACCGAGGTGGTCAATGTCATCAGCAGTACCTACACCGTTTGCAAGACAGTTGAGGTAGTTGATTGAAGCAAGGATATCGTCAACGATAATTGTTTTGGGAATAAGCTCGTCAGCCTTTGATTCAAGGTAAGCAAGGATTTCGTCTCTTTCCATGCCTTCGATTTCTGAAAGCACGTCCATAAGAACTGTATAACGAACGTTTTCGTTGATACCGATTTCCTTGAGCTCTTCTCTTTCAAAGCCGGGAAGATAGGGAAGAATGTCTACCATATGGTTGGAGATAACCTTAACGGGCTCCTCCTGACCTTCAACAAGCACGTAAGCAACCTTTGCGCCTGCCTGCTCGATTTCGATAGCTCTTTCCTTTGTTACAAGCTCGCCTTCCTCTGCAATGATTTCACCTGTGAGGTCATTGATGATGGGCTGAGCAAGTCTGAAGCCGCGGATTCTGTCTGAAATAGCAAGCTTCTTGTTGTATTTGTAACGGCCAACTCTTGAAAGGTCATATCTTCTCTCGTCGAAGAACATACCTTCAATGTGGCTCTGTGCACTTGCAAGTGTGGGGGGCTCACCGGGACGCAGCTTCTTATAGATTTCGATAAGAGCTTCCTCAGTGTTTGTGGTGTTATCCTTTTCAAGTGTTGCTTCGATTCTTTCGTCATAGCCGAAGAATTCACGGATATCGTTATCCTTTGAATAACCGAGAACACGGATAAGTGTTGTGATGGGGATTTTTCTGTTCTTATCAATTCTTACATAGAAAAGATCATTCTGATCTGTTTCGTATTCAAGCCAGGCACCTCTGCCGGGAATGATTGTTGAAGTGAAAAGCTTTTTACCGGTCACGTTGTGGGTCATATCAAAGTATGCACCGGGTGAACGAACAAGCTGTGAAACGATAACTCTTTCAGCACCGTTGATGATGAAGGTACCGCTGTCGGTCATAAGGGGGAAGTCGCCCATGTAAACTTCGCTTTCAAGGGCTGTTCCTGTCTGTTTGTTATAAAGTCTTGCAACAAGACGCATGGGAGCAGCGTAGGTGGTGTCTCTCTCCTTACACTCTTTTACGCTGTACTTGGGACGGCTTTCATCCAGGCTGTAGTCTACAAAGGAAAGAACGAGATTTCCGCTGTAGTCTGTGATTTCAGACATATCCCTGAGAACTTCCTTAAGACCGGTATCAATAAACCATCTGTAGGAGTCCTTCTGGACCTGGATGAGGTTAGGCATTGACATGACTTCTTCAATCTTGCCGAAGCTTTTCCTCTTGTTTGTACCAAGCATTACATCAGTAACATTAAGCATTGGCTTTCACTCCATATCTTTATTATTTACCCTCTCGGGGCATTGGTCTTTTTCTGTCCCCTGCCTTATGAGGCGAAGAAACGAATTTCAAAAAATGTATTGACATTTTTTTGTTTTAATGGTAATATGCAATCACGGAAGAAAAAGAAAGAAATACTTCCACACATAATTTTCCATTATAAGCTTTGAGATTGTATCACACTTGGCATTGCTATGTCAAGTGGTTTTTTATTAAAAGATTGATATTTATCAGAAAAATACCGCTTTTTTTAAAGAAAAAGGCGGCATTGTTCTTTTATTGCATATTATACTCCCCTACACTGATACAAAAATACAAAAATTATCCCCACCTGAGGTTTTACGCACGGGTGGGGTGATTTGCGGAATATGCGGTTTTAAAACATTTGAACACGAGGGGTAGTGTGTAATTTAATCGTCAGTGCATAGCTTTAAAATTAACCGTTACACCGATTTTTATTCGCCACGCATCCAGCTCTCAAACCTGGCAGTTCTTTCAGCAGCCTCCTTCTGTTCTTGCAAATAAATGTTTGCCATAGATGTAGCAAATTCCTCTTTCTCTTTCTGTCGTCTATAATTATACATGTCACATTCCCTTTTTCGTTCCTCATCGATTTCATACCACCAATAACACAACATATGGTTAAACAAATTATCACCTAATATATCATAGTCATCACTTTTTTTAAAACCGCTGAGTTTTATGTTTAACCGACTGACAATACGTATTGTAATAAGATTTGGTATAAGATTGATAACAGCGAATAAGACCGCTACTACAAGTGTGATAAAAATCTTATCATCGTCAACTCCAAATTCAAAATACGAACGAGCAACTGTAATTATAATATATAAAACTGCAGCAATAAACGGGATAATCGCAGCAAAAGAAACTCCCCGTTGCAACTCGTCCTTCTTTATAAATTTTTTATCCAAAAGACTATAGCCCTGTTTAACATTATCAGAGTTATCCCTAATAAAATTCATTACTGCTCTCATTCTTTTAACTTCATCGTCTTTTATGTCAGCAGGTACAACCGAAGGCTTAATTATCAGCTTTAATATTATATTAAGTATAACAGCAACAATAAGCCAAATTATAAAAACTATTAACGGAGATAAAGCCACATTGAATAAAGCTTCAACCGCCGCTTCATTCTCGACATCAATAAATTTGCTCAAAAAATGAAAAAGTATATCACTCCATGGATAAAAAGCTGATACCGAATATATAATAACTCCCGCAATGAGCAACAGATTGACAGAAACTTTATTATGTTTTAATGTAGTCATAAGCTTATAGGTATCTTTTTCAAATTCATTAAATATTTCTTTGTCGTATTTTTCCGGATATTCTTTTGTTTTTTCATTTTAAATTCACTCCTTTCTATTAATGTTACAAAATGTAACATCTTTATTATAACAAACTGTTACAACAAAGTCAATTTACTCCCTTATAAACGGCGAAGGATTTAAAAAGAAGTAAAGACTGACCTTTCAGTTTACGGAAAGTCTGTCTTTAATTTTTTTAGTCACCCTATCCGTCTCAGCGTAATACCTCACAAAAAGGAGAGGTAGGTTTAATTAAAAAACAAAAAATCAAAATCAAAAAAGCCGCCCGAAGGCGGCTTCATTCTGCACTCTGCACTCTGCATTCTGCATTGTGCCCAACGGGCACTTAAATTCCTGCTTCGTCAAAATCGAATACTGTCTGAAGGGCAATGTCAATTACCTTTTCGATTGTTTCGGGAACAAGGATATCAGCCTTGTCGAGTCTTGTGTGATAATAGGTTGCAGGTGCGGGATCCATTGCAACGAAGGAAGCGGCTGCGATGCCTGCCTCGGAGGCTGCTGCTGCGTCGGTTGAGCCAAGAGGAATTGCACCTACGGGTACATCCTTACCGCACTTTGCTGCAGCATTCTTGAGAAGCTCACATACGCGCTTATCGTTCTTAACCATACCTGTCATATCTTTTTCGTAAATCATCATAAACTCTTCGTCACGGATTGTGTCAAAGCTGATGAATACGGTTTCAACGCCGTCGTTCTTCATTTCGGGGTGAGCTGCAAAAAAGGCCTTTGAGCCGCGAAGACCGCACTCCTCACCGCCTGCGGGCATACAGATAACCTCGGTGTTTTCAAAACGGATATCATTATCTGCGAGGTACTTCATAACTGCTGCGCTTACATAACAGCCTGTAAGGTCATCGTTTGCGCCGTCAACATATCTCTTGTTGTTGGTGAAGGCAAAAAGACCTGCATAAGCGGGAAGGAAGGCAAGCTGACCGAGAGACATCTTCTTTTTGAGAGCCTTATTTTTGCTTGTAAGATTTACAACTGCAGTTGCACCTGTGTAAAGAAGACCGAGAATTGCAGGTGCTGCAACATAAATAGCACCGTGTGAGCCGAGCTTATATGTATATGTCCATTCGGGTGCTGAGTCGATGTGACCTGAAAGGATGATTCTGCGCTTTGTTTCGCCTGTTGCTTTTCTTACAGCAATAACATTACCGCTTTCCTTTTCCTTAAAGAATGGGTCGAGAGGCTGCTTATAGAAAAGGAATTCACCTACAAGACCTGCAACACCTGTACCGAGTGCTGCAAGTGAGCCAAGTGCTGCCTTCCTGCACTTTTTGGAAGCTACGATATTTGCTGCTGTTGCTGCAGTACAGCAAGCACCTGCAACGGGAACAAAGGACATAAAAGCATCGGGATTGCACTTGAAGTTTTCAATCCAAACCTTATCTGCATAGGGCTTGAGCTGATTATACATATACTCAAGAGCCTTTCTTTCACTTGCCTCACCACAGGGACGGGGTCCGAAGGAATCACAGATATGCTTTATACTGTCAGTTGCAAAATCAGTAAGAATTTTAAGGTCGGTTTTAGCTTTTTCTTTTGTCTTGAGGTAATCCATTACATTTTCTCCTTTTTCAAATAAAATTCACCCTATAATTATATATACTATCGTTAAAATAATCAAGAGGAAAAATATTAAAAGTAACACATAAAAAGAAGCCGACCTCTTAAGAAATCGGCTTCTGATGTTTACTGATTATTTATTTTACAAAGGGAAGGAAAGTAAATACCGTTCTGATTGTATCGAAAATAGTTTTGAAGAAGTTGATAAGCTTCTGGAAGAATGTGAGCTCAACCTCCTCTTCAACAAGCTCTGCATAGCCGGGAAGAGTTACATTACAGTCACCGGGTGCATCGTCGTTTGCAAATTCAACAACAAGAGGAAGAAGCACTGTTGTAATAAGCACCTCAATACCCTCAAAGCGTGTGAAGGCATCACCTGCATACTTGAAAAAGTCAACGGGAATTTCAACACCTACAAGCTTTGTGATGAATGTAAGAACTCTTGCATAATCCTCACCGCTTACATCGCTGAGTGCATAGCCGAGCACTGCGCCGAGACCTCTTGTGATAAGAACAGCATCATCAGAGTATGCGGGAAGCTTTTCGTCACCGAGGTTGTGAGCCTGATAGATTGTTACTGCAAGCTCAAGGAGATTCTTATATTCTGTTGCAGGAATTGTAAGATCATACTGACCGATAAGTGATTCGATGCTCTTACCCTCTTCAACTTCGTCAGCTGCAGCAAAGGGCATATTAAGACCCTCGTGAAGCTTAACAGCAACCTTTTTAATAAGAGCCTTCATGTTTTCATCCTCAATATTGAGGAAGCTTACAAGACGGTCGGGTGTTGTGTAATAATCAAAAACAAGATAGTAGCTGAGGTTTGTTGCGATTTCCTGATACTTATAGAAATCCTCTGCAGCAATAGCCTTTGCATTATCGCTGATGCAAGCGGGAAGAACAGCAACATCTATCTTATCAACGCTCTTTGTTTCAAACTTAACCTCGTCACCGAAGGTAACAACTCTGTAATATGAGCCAAGAGCATTGAGTGAGCCTGTAACAGCGTCATAAATAACTGTACCGTCTGCTGCTGTGTAAGAAGCGATATCATGGTCATGGGTATGACCTGTAAATACATACTTGATACCAGCCTGAGCATAAACCTCGGGAGCATTTGTGCTCTTTGCGCTTACAACGCCGTTAGGCTGAACAAGATTTGACATAATCATATGCTCAAGTAAGTTCTGATGATGCATACCGATAAGCTTTTTGCCGTCAGCCTTTGCCTTTTCACCCTGTTCGGCAATCCACTGAAGTCTTTCTTCATAAACGCTGTGAGCGCCTGTGCCTTCAGTTGTGGAGTCAATGGCAATAAGACGGTATTCGTCATTAAGGTCTACAACATAAGAAGCTGACTTTGTGTCCTTTTCAAGAGCTTCGTTGTAACCGAAATCAGCATAGTCAATCATAAACTGTGCCTTGTTTCTTTCAACAACATCATGGTTACCGGGTACAACAAAAACTTTTATACCCTCTGCTTCGATTTCCTTGAAAAGAGCTACCATATACTCAACTTCTGCAACTCTGCCGCGATCAGTGATATCACCAGGGATAATAAGGTAATCTGTGTCACTTGACTTAACCTGTTCTACAAAAGCATCAATAATAGCCTTTGCTTCATGGGGAAGTCTTGTATCAAGACCAACATGAGCAAAGTCAGCGTTGATATTATTGGCCTTGTGAGACTGCATGGTTGTGTAAGTAACATTATAGTGAAGGTCATTTGCTACTGTAATCATAAGCTCATCAGCTTCAGCTGCCGAAACAGCTACACTGCAAAGACTGAAAAGCATAAGCACAGCAAGTAATACTGATACGATTTTTTTCATTAGAATCTCTCCTTCTTAATTTCTTCTTGATAATTTTAACACTACCTTAACAAAATGTCAATTATTTTTTTTGCAAAAAAAGAGGCCGCTTTCAGCGACCTCTCATATTTAATTATTCAATTGCCTCGAGTCTCTGTCTGAATTCTTCAATCTTTTCCTTTGAATAAATCTTTGAGAGAACTACCATACCCATATTAGGTGTGAAGCCCATTGCAAGAGCAAGATTCTTCATGGGGTGGTTCATGATTTCGGGGCAAAGATCGTCAACGATTTCCATAACCTGAGGATCCTTCATAAGTACGCTGAATTTTGTGTCGAATGAATACTTTGACATAGTGTTTATCTCCTTTAAAATATTTTATGTAGGTTAAAGGCAGCACACCGGCTGCCGATTACTTACGGCTTTTATTTTGCTTGCTTACCGAACTCAATGCCCTTTTCGAGAGCCTTAAGGTTCATTGCAAGAATTTCAGGCTTCTTTTCCTTGAACTTTGCTTCAAGAGAAGCCACAAAAACATCCTTGCTTACAATATCGGTTGCACCGATAAGAGCACCGATAATAACAATATTAGCAACCTTGATATTACCTACCTCAAGAGCAATATCATCAACAGGTACAGCAATAACCTTAACGTCATCCCTGTCAACCTCTGATGTAACACGGCTGGAGTTGATAACCATTGTGCCGCCTTCTTTTACATCGTCCTTGAACTTACTGTAGGCCTGCTCGTTCATTGCAACAAAGTTGTCACACTTTTTTGTAAGAGGTGAAACAATTTCACCGTCGCTTACAATAACGGTACACTTTGCACTGCCGCCACGCTGCTCGGGGCCGTATTCGGGAAGGAAGGTTGCATGCTTTTCCATATCAATGGCTGCATGGGCAAGCATTATACCTGCTGACATAATGCCCTGTCCGCCTGAGCCTGAAAATACAAATGATTTTTTCATCATGCTTCAGCCTCCTCATCCTTGTAAATTCCCGGCTTGAAATAGGGAATTGTATTTGTGTTCATATAATCGAGTGTATCAAGAGGGCTCATACCCCAGTTTGTAGGACAGTTTGTAAGAAGCTCGATAAATGTGAAGCCCTTACCTGCAAGTTGAAGCTCGAAAGCCTTTTTGATACCCTTCTTGGCATCCATAACACCCTTGGGTGAGTTAAGTGCGTATCTTGCAACAAATACAGGAGACTTTAAAACAGAGATAAGCTCACACATCTGCATGGGATAGCCTGTTGAAGCAGCGTCACGGCCGAAGCGTGTTGTTGTTGATTTCTGTCCGATAAGTGTTGTGGGAGCCATCTGACCGCCGGTCATACCGTAGGTCTGATTATTAGCAAAGATAACAGTGAAGTTTTCGCCTCTGTTGGCTGCTGACATAATTTCAGCAAGACCGATAGCGGCAAGGTCACCGTCGCCCTGATATGTGAAAACAAGACGGTCGGGCATACTTCTTTTTACACCCGTTGCAACAGCGGGAGCACGTCCGTGAGCAGAGCCGATTACGTCACCTGCCCAGGAGTAAAGATTAAGAGCAGAACAACCAACGGAAACAACATTGATAGCATTATCCTTCTGCTCAAGCTCATCGATTACATCGGCAACAAGTCTTGTTGCAAGAGCGTGCATACAGCCGGGACAGTAGCCGGTTGTCATAGGCATAAGTGATTTAGGTCTTTTGTATGCGGGCATGATTATTCTCCTCCCTTCACGATTTCTGCAATTGCGTTGTATACGCCTTCATCATCAAGGAGCATACCGCCGCTTCTGCCGTACTCATGTACGGGGCAACGACCCTTGACCTGAAGCTCGATATCGTCGCGCATCTGTGCAGGAATAGTCATTTCAATATCGATAATTCCCTTTACCTTATCGTAGTCAAGACCTGCAAGGCTTGCCTTGGGGAAGGGGTAAAGAGTAATAGGACGAATCATACCAACCTTGTAGCCCTCTTCACGAAGGGTGTTGATTGCTTCCTTTGCAACTCGTGCTGCAATACCGTAAGCAACTACTACATACTCGGCATCCTCTGTAAGATATTCTTCAACCTTGACATCAGTCATATCCCACATTTTGTAGGTCATACCCTTGAACTTATTAAGCATTTCAAGAGCCATTTCGGGAAGAATAGGCGTAATCATATGGGGGTCGGGTCTGCCGTTTCTTCTTGAAAGGTCCCAATCCTCTGTTACGGTGGGATCAAGCTCCTTCATAGGAGGAAGCTCAACCTCTTCCATAATAGCACCGAGACAGCCGTCCATAAGGATGAATACAGGGTTTCTGTCTCTTTCGGCAATTTCCCATGCGTTGTAGGTAAGGTCAACTGCCTCCTGAAGAGTTGCGGGAGCAAAAACAATTGTACGGAAGCCGCCGTGACCGAGAGCCTTTGTAGCCTGAAGATAGTCAGACTGTGCAGGCTGAATTGAGCCGAGACCGGGGCCGCCTCTTGAAATATTTACAATAACAGCGGGAAGCTGTGCTGATGCAAGGTATGAAATACCCTCAGCCTTAAGGCTGATGCCCGGGCCTGAGGAGCTTGTGAGAGCTCTTGTACCTGTTGCAGCTGCACCGTAAACCATATTGATTGATGCAACCTCACTTTCACCCTGAACAAATGCACCGCCTACCTCGGGAAGTCTCCATGAAAGGTATTCGGGAATTTCATTCTGCGGTGTGATGGGATAGCCTGCAAAAAAGCGGCAACCGCCTCTGACTGCTGCTTCGGCAATAGCCTCACAGCCCTTCATAAATCTTTTTTCCATTTACTGTCCCCTCCTTAAGCTTCTTTGCCTGCAACCTCAATTGCAGCCTCAGGGCACATAAGTGCACAGATTGCGCAGCCGTTACATGCGCTTTCGTCGGTTTGCACAGGATAGAAATGACCTTTTTCAGATCTTTCCTTACCCATTTCAAGAATGTGCTTGGGGCAGAACTTGATGCAGTATCCGCAACCCTTACACATAAGAGCATTGATAGTAATCATTTTTCATTCTCCTTTTATTAAGATTACATAAAGCAACAGAATAATTATATCATACTCTGTTGCTTTTGTAAATGCTCAAGCTTGAGCCAAATGTAACAAATTTATTGTTGTATTTGTGACATATTATTCAACTTTACCTGTTGCTCTTGCCTTTTCTGCATCAATTTCTGTAAGCTTCATAAAGTCAATCTTCATAAGAGGAGTCTGAGGAAGCTCATCAACAAAGATAATGTCACGGGGAACATAGAACTTTGAGAAGTTGCTTTCACAGGTGTTGCAGATAGTCTGCTTGAAGCCTTCCTTATCACCGTCTTTTCTCAGTGAAGCGTAAAGTCTTACCATTGACTTACCGTTATCCCAACCCTGAACTGCGCAGCACTCCTTGATAAAGTCAAGCTCACCTACCACCTTTTCAATATCGGTGGGATATACGTTATAGCCTGCAATGATAATAAGTCTCTTCTTTCTGCCTGCAAAGTAGAAGTAGCCGTCTTCGTCCTTGTAACCGAGGTCACCTGAAAGAACCCACTTTTCACCGTTCTCATCGGTGTAAACGCCGTGGTCGGGAGCCTCGCCCTCTACGTGATAGCCTTCCATAATTGTGGGACCTGAGATTGCATATTCGCCAACCTCACCTACGGGAACCTCCTTATGGTTTTCATCCCAAAGCTGAACGGTAACACCTCTGAGAGGCTTACCGATAGAGCCGCGACGGAAGTCGTCGTTGGAGTTTGTTGTACATACGGAGTTGGTTTCGGTAAGACCGTAGCCCTGACGGAGTCTGCCCACAGCGCCCCATTTTTCAAAGTATGTATTGAATTCATCGATAAAGCCGTCGGAAACATCGTCACCGCCGCAGAACATAAGACGTACATTCTTAAGATGGGGACCGTCAAAGCCCTTCTGACGCATAAGCTTATTGAACATAAGAGGAATGCCGATGAAGCCTACAACACGGTTCTGCTTCATAAGCTTAACAAAGAGCTTTGCATCGAACTGCATCATAGGAATAATTCTACCGCTGTTACACATTGCCATATGTATACCGATGCAAAGACCGAAGCAATGGAAGAGAGGAAGAACGATAACCTCTGCCTCTTCACCGGGATCCTTGATTTCGTCAAGGTCGGAAACACGCCATACAAGCTCATTGATTGATTTTGAGGTAAGCTTGATGGTCTTGCTCTTACCGGTTGTACCGCCGCCGTTAAGGTAAGCGCCTAATTCGTGACCGTTATCCTTAACCTGGTCGGGCTTATAATTTTTTGCAAGGGCACCGAGATATGATGTCCAGTTGCTGAACTTGCTGATAATGAGCTTTTTAAGAATGCTTTCACCGAACTTGCAGCCGAATTCCTTGATACCCTCGGAATAGTCTGATGATGAGCATACGATACAGGGAATACCCATATCGTTGATGGTCTTGATGTGAGTCTTATCCTTGAGCATAAGAACGTCAAGCACCATAACACCCTTTGAGTTAACAGCCTCAAGCTGCTCCTTAAGGAATTCAGTTGACATAAGCGGATGAACGAAGTTAGTGATAACGCCTATACTGTTAAGGGCATAAAAAGCAATAATGCTCTGCACGGTTGTGGGCATAAAGATAGTGAACACGTCACCTCTTTTAAGACCGAGACCCTTCTGGAAGAAGCCTGCAAGAGCATCCATATCTGCGAAAATTTTTGAACGGTAATACTTGACGCCAAAGTGCTGCATCATGTAAACGTCGTCGTAAATTTCAGTACAGTATCTGAGGTACTGATAACAGTTTTTGTTTTCCGGTGAATTTAACATTATATTCTCTCCTCTTGTTTTGTATCAGACAGTTACAAAAAACACTTGTCTAATATCAATTATACATTTATTTATATACAAATTGTTAAGCAATTGTCGTTTTTTGATTAAAATTAAACAGTTTATGCAATATTTTTGTAACATATGTCAAGATTTAAGTAAAAAAATGTTAAAAGCTTCGCTCTTACAGTTGTTTTATGTAACCGTTTTTTCTTTTTCTGCATATTATGTTACCGACGGGCATAATGCCTGTAATAATATTAAAGGAGAGATTCGAATGAACAACTGTAGTCAGCCATACCGTTCAACGCCGATGCAAAGAATCGGCCGTGACACCTGTACGCAAGGCTGCAATGTCTGCCGCGAAGCTGCAGATACCTCCTGCGGCTGCACAAAGGGACTCTTTCCCGTTAACACAGCCTATGCAATGGCATATGTTCCCTTTCAGCAAAGCGGTGAGGTTTACTCGTGCGACAGAGCACTTGCAAGAGGCACTATTTTCCCCTGCCTTGACCTTCCTTTTCTCAAGGGGTGCTGCAAATGATTAACAGTAACAGCTGTCTTCATAGCTTTATGGCTTTACGTTTTGCAATGTGGGAGCTTCATCTTTATCTTGACACACATCCCGACGACGAAGAAAAGCTCTGCCTTTTAAACAGCTACAAGGAAAAATACGCCGCTGCTCTTTCCGAATATGAAAGCAAGTACGGTCCCCTGTCCCCTGCAACGGGCTCAGGCTGCAAATGGATTAACACACCCTTTCCCTGGGTAAAAGGAGGCAACTGCTGATGTTTCAGTATGAAAAAATTCTTCAGTATCCCGTAAACATCAAAACACCCAACCCCGCCGCGGCAAAAATCATCATCACTCAGTACGGTGGCCCCGACGGCGAGCTCGGTGCTTCACTGCGTTACCTCAGTCAGCGCTTTGCAATGCCTGATCCCAAGCTTCAGGGTCTGCTTACTGATATAGGCACCGAGGAGCTCGGTCACCTTGAAATGATCGGCACCCTTGTTTATCAGCTCACACGAAACCTTTCCTGTGATGATATAAAGAAAAACGGCTTTGACGCCTACTTTGTTGACCATACAACAGGCGTTTATCCTGCATCAGCGGCGGGTGTACCCTTTACTGCGGCATACCTGCAGAGTAAGGGCGACGTAATCACCGACCTTCACGAGGATATGGCTGCCGAGCAGAAGGCTCGTACAACCTACGACAATATTCTCCGCCTTGTAGATGACCCCGATGTATGCGATGTAATAAAATTCCTTCGTGAAAGAGAAATCGTGCATTATCAGAGGTTTGGTGAGGGGTTAAGAATTGCGACGGATAAGCTGAATGAAAAGAACTTCTATGCATTTAACCCGGCGTTTGATGTGTGTAAGTAAAAATTAATAGAATAAAAACAAAAAGGGGATGTTATTTTCTCACAACATCCCCTTATAAAATAACTTTACACATATAAAAGCCAAAAACGAAACTATTGTTTGTTGCTCCTTAAATCGTAAACGCCAAAAATAAATACATTTCTTTCAATTGTGTTTTATAAAAACCATCTGCTAAGATTATGTTGCAACACAGTGTTGCAAATTTACAATTTGTTCATATATCAAACAAATAATCAACAATCTTGAAAATATAATAGAAATCGTTGGTAAAAATTAAAAAATATTAAGAGGATATTGAAATGAAAAATCTCGAAACAGTCAGACAGCTTGCTGATTATGCAGCGAGAAATTATTCGAATAAAGATTTTTGTAAATACATTGTTGACGGAGAAGTCAGAGTAAAAAGCTATAAAGAATTCTTCGAGGATTCTCTTGCTGTCTGCAGATACATCCGCTCTATAAACAAGGAGCATATTCATATCGGTTTTATCGGTAAGACCAACTATGAGTACACTGCCTGCCTTACAGGTATGATTTTCAGTGGTAATACCGTTGTCCCCTTTTCGCCTGATATAACCGTAGAGGAAGCTTCCGTACTTTTTGACGATGCAGATATAGACATACTTTTCTGCGAGGAAGAATTCCTCCCGAAAGCAGAAAAAATCAAGGAAAACTACATTGGTCTTAAGACAGTTATCTCTTTAGGTGACAGAATGTGGTTTGAAAATATATTCCGTACATATAATTCAGATTCTGAATATGCGGCTCTTTCAGTCGTTGATGAAGACCCCGACAGCTGCTCGCTTATTATATATACCTCAGGTACGACAGGCAAGAGAAAGGGCGTTATGCTCACTAACCGTAACCTTGCGGCGAACTCAAGCTATGATGCTTACAGTATGGACGAGGGAGATGTGAGCTTTTCTGTGCTTCCTATGCATCACGTTTTCTGCTATGCATGCGATGTGCTTAAAACTCTTTATGACGGTGGTTGCCTTTGCCTTAACGGCAATTTGAGTGAGCTTTATAAAAACATTCTCATTTTCGAGCCTACAATTATGCGTATTGTACCTGCCATGTGCAAGTCCATACTTACCAAAATCAAAATAACCGAAAGAAGAAACCCCGACCTTTCAAAGCGTGAGGCGGCAGAAAAAATAGTGGGCAGAAACTTCAGAAGAATGATTGCCGGCAGTGCCTTCTTAAGTCAGGCGGTTATTGATGAGCTTGCCCTTTACGGCATAACTGCAAGACAGGGCTACGGTATGAGTGAGTGCAGTCCCCGTATCACGACATCGGACTTTTCTGAAAATAACAAATACTCAAACGGTGTAATCATCGGCGTTGACGAAGTAAGATGCGTTGACGGTGAAATTCAGGTCAAGGGACCCAGCGTTATGAAGGGCTACTACAAAATGCCCGAGGAAACGGCAAATGCTTTCACTGCTGACGGCTTTTTGCACACAGGCGACCTCGGTTATATAAAGGATAACCATATTTACCTTGTCGGCAGAAGAAAGAATCTCATCATTCTTTCAAACGGAGAGAATATTTCTCCCGAAGAGATAGAGAATAAGTTTGCCGATTTCACAGAGGTAAAAGAGATTGTTGTTATCGGTGAAAATGATAAACTTATTGCAGAGATTTATCCTGACGATGTATTTCTTGCAGATAAGAGCGATGATGAAATCAAAGCAATTCTTGCAGATATACTTGATAAGGTAAATATTGATCTTCATTCAGACAGATCAATTTACGATTTCAGAATAAGAGAAAAGCCCTTTGAAAGAACATCGACAGGCAAAATCAAACGAACAGAATTCTATTACTAAGGGGTGTGGCAAATGACAGAAATAAAGCTTAAAAACGGCGAGACCGTAAAGGCGTATCCTCTTACCGGCTCACAGAATATGATGTATCTGATGTCCCTTAAGTATGGCTCCGGCTATCCCGTAAACAATATAGGTTGCGGATACTACTGGCAGGGCGACTACGACAAGGGCGAGATGAAGGCTTCAATTTATGAGGCAATCAGACGCTGTGATACAATGCGACTTCGTTTTGTTATGGGTAAGAAGCTTCAGCTTCATCAGTATGTTACTGAAAAAAGTGAGCTTTTAATCGATGAGTGGGATTACAGTGATATGACCGTTGAAGAGGCTCAAGACAAACTGACCGCTTATTCCCGAAGCAATATACCTATGTTCAATTGTGAAATACATAAAATAATTCTCATTAAATTCAAGGACGGATACCACGGCATATTTATGAGAATACATCATCTTGCAATGGATGCTTACTCACTCAAGGTGTTTATCAATGATATAATAGAAATTTACAAGCACAGAACTCAGGGAACTGCTTATCCCAAGCCTATGAGAGAATATATTCCTGTACTTGAAAAAGAGCTTGAATACGAAACTTCAGAGCAATGTGAAGCTGATAAGCAATACTGGTTTGATTCCCTTGCAAAAGCAACAGAGCCTATTTTTACTGACTTTATGCTTGAAAGCAGACTTAAGGCTCAGCAGATTAAAAAGCCGGAGCAGCGTTTTGCAGACATTCATTCGGGACTCCCAGATGCTGATACAATAAGATTCAGCATGAATGCAGATAGTAGCGAAAGGCTTATCAGTCTTTGTAACGAAAGAAACCTTTCAGCATTCTCCCTTATTTCAATGGGTGTGCGTACTGCACTTTCCTGCTTTAACGATAACCAGGAGGATGTATCCTTTAAGATGATTATCAACCGCAGAGGTACAATAGCTGAAAAGAAGTCCGGTGGACTTCGTATCAACTTCCTGCCTATGAGAAGCATCATAAAGCCCGAAATGACCTTTGTTGATGGCGTGAATGTCATTTCTCAGGTACAGAATGAAATGTATCTTCATTCAAAGCTCTCCTTCCTCGGAATGCTCAAGGAAAGACACAAATCAATGTCAAAGGATGCCAAATTTGACTCAACCTATGACAGCTTCGGACTTTCCTACCAGCCTATGATGAAAATGACTGCCATAAATGATGAAATGGCGAAAACTGTAAAGAGCATCTGGTACAACAACGGAGCAATAATGATCCCCTTGTATGTTACCGTGTGTCACAGAGCAGTTGACGGAGGCTTTGATTTTATCTTTGAGTACCGCCGTGAGCAGGAGGCTGAGTACGACCTTACCGTGCTTTACAGCAAAATTGAAAAGGCTCTTATGTCATTTGCTGAAAATCCTGATATTACAGTTGGTGAAATATTAAATAATATAGCAGTTACACAAGAAGAAAGGAATGGAAAAACAAAATGCGAATCATCGAAAAGCTTGTTGAAATCATTGAAAACTACGTGGAAGCTGACGAAATCAAGAGTGAAGACAGTTTTAAGCTTGATCTCGGCATGAGCTCCTTTGACACAATGTGCATGGTGGCAGAAATTGAATCTACAATGGGAGTAAAGCTTACTGCCGCAGATTTTGTGAAGTATAAAACCGTTGGCGAAATGGCAAAGTATATAGCGACGCTCGTATAATCTTGTTTTATTGATTGGACATATTACGGAGGTAAACTATTATGAAAAAAATAATTTCTTTATTACTTATTGTACTTATGACTCTCAGCATAATCACCCCTGCGGCAAGTGCAGTTGACGCTGAGGTTTATGAGAAACGTCCTATTATTTATATCAGAGGTAACGGTGACCCGATTTACACCGAGGACGGCAGAGCACTTCCTGCAGGTCTTGATGCAATATTCGGAAGTAATGGTGAGGATTCTGTTACTAAAGAAGAACTCATCGAAGCCACCGCAAATATTCTTCTGCCCTTCCTTGCAGAGGGTATGCTTATGGATAAGTGGGATAACTATGCAAAAGCGATATATGATGAGTTTTCACCTTTATTTGAAGAAATGACTCTCGATGAAAACGGTGATCCTCGTTTCGGTACGGTAGTTTCACCTGAAGCGATGTGGGATTCATATTACCGTGCAGGTATTAATTTCGGTGCCAACGGAGCCGCTTTTGATGTGTATAATTACAGCTTCTGTTACGACTACCGACTTTCACCTTACGACCACGTTGACAGACTTCACGAGTATATTCAGACAGTTATGGCAACAACAGGCTATAGTGAGGTGTGTCTTGCAGCTAAATGTATGGGTGGAAGCCTGCTGAACGCTTACCTTGATCGTTACGGTGAACTCGGACACGTTAAGAGGGTTATTTACAGCGATGTGCTTTCAAACGGTCACTCACTCATAAGCGATTGCTTCAGCGGAAAGATTACATTCAATGATGCTTATACCCAACTTTATGTAAAGCAGCTTGAGTATTGCGGCGAAACAGGTGAGGGAAACGGTCTTGTGCTTTCACAGCTTGCTTTTGAAATTACAAACAGAACAGTTGACCTTTTCACTCAGACCGGTATGATAGATAGACTTTTCGGTTCAGTCGAAAATCTTTACAACAAGCTTTATCAGGCACTCGTTCCTGCACTTATTATGGCAACGGGTATGGGTACTATGCCTAATTATTGGGTAAGTGTTTATGAAGAGGATATGGATACTGCTCTCAATCTCATCTTCGGTAAAAAAGGAAGCGAAAGCCGTGCTAAGTATGCTGGACTTATTGAAAAGATTCAGTACTACAGAGAGCATGTTTCTTCAGATCTTGAAGGATTCTATAAGAGAATTTCTGAGGATTACAAAATAGAGGTCGGTGTTGTGGCAAGATACGGCTTTTTGAATATTCCTATCGTTGAGCATTATGATGAGCTTAATGATGGTCTTGTAGGTCTTCAGGATGCATCTTTTGGTGCAACCTGTGCAACTCCTCTCACAACTCTTACCGGTGAATATATAGCTGGACGTATTTCAGAAAATGCCGATAATGCTATCCGCATTTCTCCTGATAAGCAGGTAGATGCATCAACCTGCTACTTCCCCGATACAACCTGGATTATCAAAAACTCACACCACGATGATAAACCTGAAATTCTCAGATATATAGCCAACTACTATTTAAGTTATTCAAACGTTAAGGTGAACACTAACAGCAGAGGGCTTTCTCAGTTCCTTGTAGAGGATAAAACATCTTCAAACGGTCGTACGGTAAATATGACAGCTGAAAACTGTGGGGGCTTTGAATGGCTTGATACTTATGTAGAAGAGCCTACTATTGAATCAAGACTTATGTCTTTGTTCAAGTGGCTTAAATCAATTTTCGAGCTTATTACAAAGCTTTTCAGGGATAAAATAAGTTTCTGATATCCAATTTAAAACTTCAACAGTCACCGAGGAGCTCGGTCACCTCGAGATGATCGGCACTCTCGTTTATCAGCTCACACGAAACCTTTCCTGTGATGATACAAAGAAAAACGGCTTTGACGCCTACTTCGTTGACCATACCACAGGCGTTTACCCCGGCGTTTGATGTGTGTAAGTGAGGTCAAGAAATGCCCATCACAGTAGCAAATAACAGGTAGATAGCATTAAAGCACCCACCGTTTGTAATGACGGTGGGTGTTAAATCTTATAATTATTATCAAGACCTCGCCGGTCAGGCATTACTTTTCTAACTCCTTCCGTCACGACTTCGTCGTGCCACCTTCCTCAAGGAGGAAGGCAAGAAGCAAAGAACTTTACATTTTATTTTGCAAAGCTGTAAAGGAACGATGTGTCAGTCTCTGCAGAGTCAACATACCATGAACGGTCTATCTGTACGGCTACAACTGTAACCTCTGTTACCTTTTCTCCGCAGATTACCTTAACAGCAAGCTCCTTAACTGCAGTGATGTCCTCTTTGGTAACCTTATAGCTTTCAAGAGCCTTTTCATCAACCTGTGAAAGATATATTCCAAGGTCAAGGTCGTTTTCACCTGTAACCTCGGTTACAATTCTGTAACCGTCACCGAAGGCCTTTTCGTATACGCCCTCTGCTTCAAAGGAGGTCTGCATACCTGTGTTTTCGTCGAACTCATTCTCGGTACCTGTAAGCATTTCGCCATAGGTTCTTACATTAGCTTCAAGGGCAGTGAACATTACCTCATCGCTCATATAATCGTCACCGAAAACAGCCTTACGCTCGGTTATAAGCTTATCAAAATAGCTTGTGAAAATAAGGTCGTAGTTATCCCAGCCGTTCTTTGCAATAAGCTCCTCATAGAAGGGGTACATTGTATCGATAAGCTGACCCTGAAGGGAGCCGTCATCGTTAAGGGTCTTCTCGCCCTTGTAAGCATCGTTGTTGTAACCCTTGGGAAGACTGACATCTGCCACGGCATCAAGCTCGGTATTAACATCACGGTCAATCACGGGATACATATAATATTCACGGATGAAGTCACCGTATTTCTGACTCTTACTGAGAAGTGAATTCTTATAGGCGTTGTAGCCGTCACCTGTCTGTACTATTGTATCAACATAGGTTTTTGCAACCTCTTCGGGGTGGAAAGCGGTATATCTTGAAACGAAAGTTGTGTAAACAATTGCGATAAGTGCAGCAAGCACACCGAAAAACACGATAACTGCATATAATTTAAAGTTGAACTCTTTTGCGGTTTTATTCTTTGCCATTGCTTACGCCTCCTCTCTTGTAAGTGTGCCGTTTGCCTCACGGCGGGCAATAAGCTCTTTTGTGATTTTGTCCTTCTTCTCCCCTACCATATCATAGAAGATAATGGGTACTGCCTGGAAGACAACGAAAATTGCAGGAATGATTGTGTAAATCATAAGTAGCTTATCAAGTGTTGCATCGGTCTGTGTTGCATATGCAACATTCGCATCAGTTGAAACTGCATAGCCTGACCATGTGTAAAGAAGCCAGGGACCGAGCGCCTTTGTGAAAGCGGAGGCAATCTTTGAGAAAAGTCCGTAGCCTGCATAAGCAAGGCCCTCCTGACGCTTACCTGTTTTGTACTCGATTTCGTCAACACAGTCTGCAATCATAATATTGGGAGTAACGTTGGTGTTACCGTGCTGAAGACCACAGAAGAAGTTGAGAATAAGGACGGGAATGATGAGTCCCTTATTGAAGCCGATTCCCTTTGAAACAAGGAAAAGAATCGAAAGTGATGAAGCACCGTAAAGACAGAAGATAATGAATGTCTTTTTGGTGGAGAACTTTTTAAGCACGATATTAACAAGAAGTGTACCTACAGCTGTGCCGATACCCATAGGAAGAAGAAGACCGAGCTTAAGATCCTTTGAGCCGAGAAGGTAGATAGCTATGTAAAGAGAAACTGTACCGTAAACACCTCTGCCGAAGCCTGTAAGCTTTGTAAGTGATACCATAAGAAGATTCTTGTTAGTGAAAACCACCTTAACGGCATCCTTAAGGCTTACCTTTTCCTGTGTGAAGGGAACTCTTTCTTTGTTGTTCACAAAGAAAATCATAGTGAAAAGGATAATACCGAGAGCGCATACTGCAGTTGAAATGAGAAGGTCGAGACCCTGTCCCTCTGCATTTTTGAACTGCTGCTGACCCATTGCAGCCTTCATAATAAGACCAACAACAAGAATAACAACCATACCGCCGGACTGACCTACAGACTTGAGGAAGGAAGCAATTGAAATTGCACTTGAACGCTCTGAGGGATTAGGTGAGCAAAGAGAGCCGAAGCAGTTTGCCGGGCTTTCAACGGCACAGCAGAAGGCTGTATAAAGGGAGTAAATAACGAACATCCAGATAATTGCAAGGGTCTGGTTGTTTGTATTGGGTGCAACGAAAACGAGCATTGAAATAAGCGCAAGGGGTACAACACCGAAGCCTACCCAAGGCTTAACCTTACCGAACTTTGTTCTTGTGTTATCGACAAGGTAACCGATTACAAGCTCGCAAACTGCACCTACGATACCTGCAACAAGGAAAACCATTGAAATGGTATTTGACATTACGTCAGGGTCGAAGCCCTTACCCTTGAAGGCGAAATCAGCAAAATAGGTTGCCGTGTAGTCAGGCATCCAGCCTGTCAGAAGTGCCACGCCGAAAAGACCGATACCGAAGGTGGCAATCTCTGATTTTTTCATGTACTTTTTGACTTTGTTATCAGACATGTTTTTCTCCATTCCCTGCCCTTTGTAAACAAAAGGCAGAATTTAATTTCCGTGGTATTATAGCACATAAAAAGTGCTTCTTCAAGGTGAAAAATAATATAAAACAAAAAAGGTGATTTTTCTTGACTAATAATGCCATTTATGATATTATACTTTAAGTTGTGAGCAGTGAAAGCTGTTCATGTAAATGCGGACGTGGCGGAATTGGCAGCTTTGAGCATGACCGCGTCCTGTGGACGACTAAGGGAATGCGAAAAGGCGTAGCGGTCAAAATTCGGCGACGTGCATAACGAGCTACGAATTTTGGGAACCGCAAGAGTTTCGCGGTGCGCGTCTGCAATATTAAAGTTAAATATGTTGTTTATGACAACGAAAGTTGTTATTATAAATGCGGATGTGGCGGAATTGGCAGACGCGCTAGATTCAGGTTCTAGTGAAAGCAATTTCATGTGGGTTCAAGTCCCGTCATCCGCACCATAGTGAGTGTTCATAACACAAGTGAACACTCACTCTTTTTTTATCCGTTTCCTCATTGTTAATTTTAGTATAGTATGTTATGTATTGAGCAGGTTTTGAGCCTGCTCTTTTTTGTTATGCCGTGAGATATTCCACGGCAACGCCTTGTCTTGCTTCAAGGATGATATTTTCATCCTTAACTGGACTGTCAATCACCCCGACAAAACGATAATGAATGATGATTTTCTGTGTCTTGTTCTTGCCCTTACCCTCAATAGAATGAACTTCTATCTTTTCTATCAGTTCATTTAAGAGTGCAGGGGTCAAAGTTTCCATCTGCATAAACTTACGGACTGCCATTGTGAATTGCTCTTTGCTTGTACGAAGACTTTCAATTTCAGATAACTCATCCTTGTA
>JBGVGP010000200.1:0-10501 GCA_045121735.1 Acutalibacteraceae bacterium | reverse complement strand
CCGCCTCTGAACTCACTTGAGCGCTTAAGGTCAGACATTTTTTCATCGCTTACCTGCTTGAACTGAGCCATCATATCCTCAAAGCTTGTTGCTTCCTTTTTAGAGGGCTGACCCTGCCATACATTGGCATTTCTGGGTCTGTCGTTACGGCGGGGACGCTGAGGTGCACTGTCTTTCTGCTCACGGACAGGCTTTTCCTTCTGAGGCTCAGCCTTTCTGATTGAGAGGCTGATTTTTCCGTCTTCAGAAATACCTACAACCTTCACCTTGACATCCTGACCTTCCTTGAGAAAATCCTTGATATCCTTAACAAAGGAGGTTGAGACTTCTGAAATATGTACCATTCCGCTTTTTCCATCAGGAAGACTTACAAATGCACCGAAAGCTGTAAGACCTGTAACTTTACCTTCAACAATTGCTCCAATTTCAAGCATAAAAAAACTTTTTCCTCCTAAAACTACGCTTTTTCTATTTCCCCTCAGGATTCGGTTTTATAAAAAACATACTCTCCCGGTCTGGCGTAACCGTAAACCTCGCGGGCAATCTTTTCGTAATAAGCACTACGGTCAGGTGAACTGATAACCGATGCATACTCCTCGTTTTCTGCATTAAGAGCATCAACCTTCTGCTGAACCTCTTCAATCTGTTTTTCATAACCGGCAATTGCTGAGGTGTTTACAAGCTTAACGCCTGTGCATACTGCCGCAACTATAATAAAGAGAAGAAATGCGCACAAATAGGTCTTTTTATATTTAACCTTGAATCTTGATTTTGCAGGCTTAAATTCTTTTATAGCCACACAAATTCCTCCCAAAAGTAATTTTTATAAATTCACATTATAAATTATACAGATTTGTTAGGATTTTTCAAGTGGATTTTATCAAATAAATCAAATTTTTTCTTCTTTTTTTTAAAAGAATCCCCTTCGGGTCTGTATTTTTTTATCCGAGAGGCAATTCCGGCTTTGATAACATTCCCGAATATCCTGATTTTTTTGGCAACAAGCAAAAACAAACGGACAGCCGGCTTTGTTAACACTACTGCTATACGCCTTAAAAAATTTACAATACCCACTACTAAAGCATAAAAATATTTACCGGCAGAAAAGTATAATATAAAAAAGCCTGCGGCTTCTCCGAGGATAAGGTGCAGCCTTACCCTGCCGTTGTTGTAAAGCACCATAAAGAAAAAAGATACAAGAGCAAAAACGGCACAGAATAATCCGTCGGCAATAAAATATGACAGTCTGCCTTCACCTGACAAACGCATCACGCCCTGTATCAATACATAAAAAATACAAAGCAAGGCTCCGACCCCTACGGACAACAGCAATACCCTCGGCTGATTTATAAGAGGCTCACTGTAGCTCATCTGAACACCCTCGTAAAAAATGATGTTGCCTTAGGTGCTTCGTCACGGTAAATAAGTGAGCTTATTTTACCCTCAACAAGAAGCTCACCTGTTTCGAGCGAAAGCTTTGTTATGTGCAGATTTTCCCCGCCTATTGAAAGCTCTCCTATATCGGTATAAGCAACAATACCCGTTTCGTCAAAGGAATCAACATCCGTAACTCCCGCAAGGTGAAGCTCCTGTCTGTCCTTTAAAAGCATACTGTGCGGCATAATTATTTTATCCTTGTTTTCCTGCATAGCTTTTTCCTCCTTTAATCTTAAGAAAGTTTATTCGAAAAAAGCATACAATATGAGTGCTTCAGCTCAATACGCAGGCTCACGAGCAAAAACGCCATTATTATATGTACGCAAACAAAAAAGCAGTCACGCACCTTTTTCGTACGTGACTGCTGACTACCTTTATTCTACAATATACACCTTTGCACCGTGACCGGGTACTACAGCTGTGATATTGCCTATGCCTTCTATATGCTTATCCTCCCATACATCGTGAACATTATAATATTCCTTGTCAGGAAGATTTACATAACCGAGGTTAGCATACCTTGCAAGCTCAAGCTTAACACTTGCTTGCTTACTGCCCTTATTGAAAACACAAACTGCAATTTTTGAATTTTCAAGCGGCTTTACGAGCACATCGGCAATACCGAATTTTTCTCTTCGGCACTGTACACCGAGGAAGTCCTGATTTATGCCTATCATAGTCTTGTTTGTAAGAATCTGATAAATCTTGTTATCTGTATCAACACTTCCGTCAGCCTTTATAAACTTTCTTACATCGTTACCGAGAATAAGAGGAGCACACATCATACACCAGAGACTGAAGTGGGCAATGTTTTCGTCGATTGTAAGGTTGCCGTTACCTACCTCAAGCATATCAGGGTCATTCCAAGCACCGGGACAGGCATACTTTGCAAGAGGAATGTTACGCTCGTAAATACCGAGGAAGGAGCCCCACGAAGCGCCTATGTCAGGTGTTGTTCTCCAAAGATTACCTGCCTCTGCGCCCCATTTCCAGGGGAAGTTGAAGCCCCATTCACAAATAGAATATACTATAGGCTTTTCTTCTGTGCCGTTTTCTTCGGCATATTTTTTTGTTGCACGCTTAAGCTCACGGCCCATAAGCTTATACTGTATTGCAGCGCTGTCTGCTCTTGAGCCTACGGGGTTAATAAGCTCGATTATATTCATACCCTCGTCAAGGTGTACGCTTTCCATAAGCTTGCCCTCGGGAGTCCAGTTTTTACGGCTGGGACAGTAGATATGAGCTTCCTCTCTGCCGTTTACCCTTACCATTGTAAACTTGCCGCCTCTGCGGGAATCCTTTCTGATATCAAGATGGATAAGATACTCCCCTGCCTCGGGAGCCTCGAAGCTTACAACAATACTGCCTGCACCTGAATCAAGACCGTCAACATACATCTTTGTGTCACAGCCTTCATCGGGCACTATACGGGCCATACCCTTAAGGGTCATTGCATCTGACTCAAAGCGTGCAAGCACCTTGCCTGTATCGTTATCGGCAACGGAAACAGCAATAATTCTGGGCGAAAGCGAGGAAATGGGTACATTATGACAGAAGTCATATTTAAAATACTCAATCCCCCATTCGGCAAAGGTTTCAGCATCAATACGCTCGTGACGGAGACTTGCAGGATAATCCTCACAGGTATCTGTACCGTTTGAGGAATAGATACCAAGCTTTACGCCCTTGCTGTTTACGTATTCGGCAAGAGCCTTGATTCCGCTCGGGAAGTTAACCTTATCGCACTGAAGCTTGCCGTTGGCGTCTCTTGAAGAAGCCTGCCAGCAGTCATCAATATTTACATACTTATAGCCACAGTCAGCAAGTCCGCTTTTAACCATAGCGTCAGCGATTTCCTTGATAAGGTCCTCATTGATTCTGTGTCTGAAAAGATTCCAGCTTGACCAGCCCATAGGAGGTGTAAGGGCAACACCGTTGTTGTATCCTGTTTCTGTACACTGGCTGATTTTCACCTTATTGGCAAGCTTCTTTACAGAGCAGACGGGACAGAAGGTTTTCTTTTTGATTTTTTTGCCGGCAACAGCGGCAGAGGCAACTGTTGCAGAGGCTGCAACAGCAGCAGCTGTTTTCTTAACATCAAATTTCATATATATTTCTCCTTTTTGCGGCACGACCTACGGTCCTGCCGTTTATATTATTGCAAAGCTTTTCATTGCAAAAACTATCATATAAATTGTGAGCATTGAGACCACGCTTGTCCATACAACAAGCTGACCTGCAAGCTGCTCATCACCGCCTATTTCACCTACCATTACGGCACTTGAAACAGCCGTAGGAGTGGCAAAAAGCGAAATGAATGCAGGATATTCCGTTGCACTAAAGCCAACAAGACCGAAAACCTCGCTGAGAAGCACAGCACCGCCAAGACCGATAACGGGAGCCATAATTATTCTCATGGCTGTGCCTGTTATAATTTCCTTTTTAAGGCTTCCTACTGCCTTGAAGTTAAAGCGTGCCCCAAGCACAACAAGGGCAAGGGGTGAAGCCACACCTGCAAGATTTTTTAACGCCTTATAGAAAAAGGGAATATTTTCTTCAATAGTGAAAACAGGTGTACCTGATTCGTTCAAGGGAATAAAGGAACGCACGGCAAGAACTGCGATACCGACAAAAACGCCGATTATAAGAGGATTTTTAACGGTGCGAAGCAACGTCTTTTTTACTGCACCCTTTTCTTTTTCGGCACTGTAATGAGAAAGTATTATAACGGCAAGAACGTTGAACATAGGCACTGCCACAGCAGAAAGCACGGAAGCAAAGGCAACTGCCTCCTCCCCACCAAGAGAAAGCGCAAGAGGTATTCCGATAATTGCATAGTTTGAGCGGAAGGAGCACTGTGCAAGCACGCCGAGGTGACTACGCTTTTTTGTTACCGTATGAGCGAGAAAATAGCCTGCGGCAAAGATAAGAAGTATTGCCCCGACACAGTAAGCAACTGCCGTAAAATTAAGGCTTTCTAGACTTTCGATTTCGTATATATTTACAAAAAGCAGCACAGGTAAAAAGATTTTGAAAACCATTGTGTTTGCCTTTTTGAAAAAGCCGTCATCGGCAAAATTTATTACACGTAAAAACCAACCAAGAAAAACAAGAAGCAATATCGGCATTACGGCATTGAAGGAAAAAAGAAAAATTTCGCCCATCAGCTTAACTCCTGTCAATAAGATTTCATGTAAAGCATTATATCATATTATTATAAAAAAATAAAGCATCCGCAGAAAAATTCTGCGGATGCACAGTATATGCTATCAACCTAAAATATCTGAAAAGCTGAAGGTTCCTTTGAAGATTCTTGTTAAGTAATCAAAAATCATTGTAAAGAAACGCATTAAAGCTGCAAGTCTAGTTGAAACTGTGGGATTTTCTGTAGCGCGGGTCATAAATTCATAGTCAACTGCATTTTCCTCTGTCATAACACTGTAGCTGTTTGTATCATAGCTGAAAACAAAATAGTTATTACCCTGTGTAAGAGTATCAACTGTTTCATTTGTACCGTTAAGGAAAGCCTTGATAAGAGGAATGTACTGATTGATAATGTTATGGTGAGCGTTCTTGATTACCCATGTGGTTTCAGGTGAACGTGCAGTTGTAAGGTCAACCTGCTTATCGGCAGAAATATACTTACCGTTACCCTCGGCAACACGCTTTGCAATATAATCCTCTGAAAGAGTTTTACCGACGGGAGCTGTTGTTGCGCCGTAGGTTGCGTGTGTAAGGCTTACAAGTGAGTCACTTATAAGGTCAGCATCCTCGGTAAAGGGTGCATTGAGGAAGCCGTACTTACCGATAAAGCCGTAGTGGATACCTTGTTCGTCAAGGAAATCATAGAAGCCATCCATATTGCTTGTAAGCTTTTCTCTGTAAAGCTCAATTTTATCTATAAGACCTTTGTACTTTGTGCGAAGCTCTGAGCCTTCCTTACCGAAAAGAAGATCAAGTGCTTCATCCATATCCTCTTCTGCTACGCAAGTCCAATAGTTAACCTGGGTTGCAAGACCTGTAGCGTGGCACACTGCAGGAATAAGAGCCTTGTAAAGCTTAGCGTAAAGTGCTTCTACTGTGTCAAGGGCAGCATCGGTAACATAAACCTGATTGAAGAAATCCATTGATTTAACAACGATTTCGTTAAGAGCATCACTGAATACAAAGCCAATACCCTGGCCGATGCGTCCGCAAAAATCAAGCTGACCTGCATATCTTTCTACAAGCTTTGCATCAAACTCAATCTTGCCGCTGAAGGCCTTACTGATAACTGTTGACTCGTTTGAAAGAACATCACTGAATACAACATTCTTTATGTGTCCGAGATGTCCGTATTCCTTAAGGTAAGCCATAAGAAGGCTACCGCCGAGGCATCTTGCATACAAGGTTACCTGCTGCTTGTCTGTAGCGTCCATTATATTAAGAATGTACTGATGAAGTCTTTTAACGTGATCATAAGGGGAAAGACGCCAGTCATAGCGGAAATGATATTCGCTGTTTGTGCTGAAGGGACCTGCAGTATTTGAAATATCTAATGCCTCATCAAGGTCAGCCTGTGCAACACCTGTGTCGTTTGTAGGATTACCGTCATAGTCAAGACCTGCATCGGTGAACAAGGGTGAAAGCTCGTCATAAATTGCCCTGCCGTAGTTGTCCCACTTATCAAAGGGCATACCCTCCAGAATAAAGGGCTTGAGAATATTCAGCGCTGTTTCAACGATAACGTCTTTATCAAGGCCCTCATCTCCGCCGAGTGAAAGGTCCTCAATTCGTGCGGGAACGCGAGTACCGTCGGGATATACGATGTTTTCACCGTTACCGCGGATATAAATAATAGGAAGCTTCTCAAAATCACCTGCTGAAGCTACAGGAGCCATCAGAGTGAAGAGCATTACAATTGCAAGAAGCACTGAAATATATTTTTTCATGTTTTTCATCCTTTCTGTATCTGTTAAAAGTATATTAACATTTTAAGTAGTATTTGTCAATTAAAGGCATAAAATAATACACCTTTTGCATCAGTATCTGCAAAAGGTGTCGGTTTCATTATATGTTATTATGCTTCTTTTTTACTTTTACTCATATAGTAAACAAGTGCGCCGACTAAAACTGCGCCACCGATAATGTTACCTAAGGTAACGGAAATAAGATTCGAAGCATATCCCGTAAGACTTATTTCAGCAAGCTGTGCTTGTGTTATACCGTAGGTATTCATAGCGACCTGAGCATATGAGGGGTTGAGCTTTGCAAAAAAGCCAGCAGTTATGTAATACATATTCGCAACGCAGTGCTCATAGCCTGATACGGCAAAAGCAAACACACCGAAGAAAATTGCAAGAAGCTTACCTGCAACCTCCTTAGCACAGACAGCCATAAACACCGTACCGCACACAAGAACATTACAAAGTATACCCGAGCAGACGCCCTGAACAAAGCCTACGTTAACCTTTGCAAGAGCAACCTTTATTGCATAGGCTCCGAGAAGTCCTCCGGAATAATCCCATTGTCCGCCGGCATAGGTAATACCTGTCAATATTACAGCACCGACAAAGTTACCTATATATACAATAACAAGAAGCTTAAAGAAAAAGCTCCACTTCGTTTTTTTGTCAAATACACTTACACAGGCAAGACAGTCACCTGTAAAAAGCTCGGCACCGAGAAGAATTGTAAGCATCAGCCCAACGGGGAAAACTGCACCGATTGCAAGACGGGAAAGGCCTACGTTTGTTATACTGTGCCCTGCAACACTACTGGCTGCTGCACCAAGTCCGATAAGCATACCTGCCATTATGCCCTTAAGAAAAAGCTGCCAGGCCGGGGTTTTACTTTTAGCAATGCAGCCGTTTATATAAACCTGCAAGGCTTCCTTGATTGATAAAAATCCGTCCACTTTAAAACTCCTTTGCTTAAAAATCCATATGCATTATAGTATCAAGACGCACAAGTGTCAAGTGAAACGCTATGTAAATATTGTATTCGGGTGTATGAAAAGAGATATAGCAGAGCTTATGATCAGCACTAAACGAATAAAAGTGACAGCTGAATTATTCACCTTTTGCAAGATGCGACATTGTTCTTACAAAGAAAACCGCATATAAAAAGCAGGCTTGTAAGCCTGCTTTTTTCAGTTCATCATATCAAATGCCAGTGTAATACTCCAGCCGTAATCTCTTATTGTCTGATATTTAACTCGGAAGTCATAGGGCTCAACCACCTCACCCTTTCTGTTGAAGCAAAAGGGAGGTATACGGTTTTCACTGTCGTAAAACTCAAAAACCGTGCCTGTGCGCTGATACCATTCATCTATAACCTCAAGGGTTTTGTCCTTTATTTTTTCAGATAAGGCACTGTAGCCGTATTCGGCAAGACCCTTCAGAATCATATAGTTATAATTAATCCACACGGGGCCGCGCCACATATCCGTGCCGAAGGTTACATCTTTTTTTGATATGCTCGGAATCGGGAATTCAGTGCCGAATTCATCGCTGCTTTCAAGGTGGCAAATAAGCTCTTTGCATTGTTCATCATCGCACACTCCTGCAAAAACAGGCAGGAAGGATGAAACCGACTGCACCTTATTATGACAGCTGTTCTGCATATCATAATCGTAATAAAAGCCGTCCTCCTCACACCATAAGCTGTTGTTGATGTCAGCCTTTATTTTCTCATACCAATTACCGAAAAGCTCTGCATTTTCTTCATCACCAAGCTCATCGGCAATTTTTTTCATAGCCCTTGCCTCGTTTGCCATATAGCAGGAAAAGTCAATCGCATAAAGGTCACTTTCAGTATCAAACCTAGGTGAATTATCCATTCCCGACTCATCACAGCGATTGTTAAGCTCCGGATTTGTATGCCAGGAATAAAGCTCCTTTTCTGTTTTTCTTCTGTTAGCCTTACACCACAGAAGGAAGGCCTTATTCTTTTCAAGCACCGTCTTAAGAAAAGACTTATCACGGCTATTTTCATATACAAGCAGGGCTCCCCAGGCAATGACAGGCGGCTGTGTTATATCGGAGGTGAAATCAGGTCTTGCCATATGGGGGATAAAGCCGTCCTCTCCTTGCACATCAAAAAGAGCAAGAATAAGCTCCTGTGCAAGGTCGGCATCAAGGTGTCTGTGACCTATGGCGTGAAAAACCGAATCCCAGAGCCACAGATTTCTGTGAGGCAGACGGTCAGGTGTTGACCATATTCTTTTTATTCTGCCCTCAGGTGAATAAAGCTGACTGCGCATAACGCTTATGCATTTAGCGTACAAGGCAGGATAGAGACAGTCTGTATCGGCTGTTTTTTCAAAGGGCTTGATTTTTTCAGCCTTTAATTTATCAAGGTCGAGTGTAATCCCCTTTTCACAAAGGGCAATTGCCTCACTTTCACTTTTACCGTAAGCGAAGGCAAAGCTTCCGTTTCTTTTAAGAAGCGCCGTGTATTCACCGTCAGCCGTACGGTGAATTTCTGTTTCGCCCTTACGGATTACTTCACTCTCACCGCTGAGGCTTACAAAAACGCCTGTTACGTCTGTATATTCACCGACAACAAGGTGTCTTTCGGCAAATATCATACTCAGAGAGCCTGTAAGGGTTTTCAGCAGTATCATATCTGATGTAACACATTCAAACTCGGGCAGAATAAATTTATTCATATCTGCAAAGTACAGTGTTCTTCGGCAGAGTGTGTGAAATATAACTCCGATTTTATCACCCGTGAGAGTGCCTGTAAAATCATCGGTAAAAAGCGACTCTCCGTCAAGAGCAGAATAAGCAAAAAGCTGACCCTGTCCCCATTTATGCAGCAGCATTTTATTTCCTCCCGGCATATCAGATTACTACGTCCGCAATAATAGGATAATGGTCTGAGGGATACATATCCTTTGCGGTGTTACGAATAATTTTAAAGGTGTTAACCTTAACGCCCTCTGTTACAAAAATGTAGTCAATGGGACCTGCGGAAAACTCTTCTATCTTACCGTAATTATGGAAGGTAATGCCCTCATCGGAGTTCTTTGCTTTTTCACAGGCATCATCGGCGTGCTTTATAATTTCGGCATAAACCTCACCTGAGGGCTCGGTATTGAAGTCACCTGTACAGATAACCTTACCGTTTTTCTTAAGCTCCTCAAGCTTACCTATAAGTACCTTTATCTGACCTACTCTTGTTTCTTCAAGCACGTGGTCAAGATGGGTGTTAAGGTGAGTATATTTTTCACCTGTTTCCTTGTTTTCAAGCACTGCCCAGGTAGCAACTCTGTGGCAGGCGCTGTCAAAGCTCTTTGTATATTTAACCTCGGGAGTTTCGGAAAGCCAGATTGTGCCCTCGTCAATGAGGTTGTACTTATCCTTAAGATAGAACACGGCGCTGTACTCTGAGCCGTAGCCGCTTTCGTCTCTTGCCTCACCTACAAAGGCATATTTTTCACCGAGACCCTCTGAAAGGATATCCATCCATTTACCTGTTGCCTCCTGAACACCGAAGGAATCGGGAGCATACTGCTCAATAATAGCCTTAACTATTTTTGAACGGTTTTTTACGCTTCCGTCCTTATCGTCACGGCAACGAACATTAAATGACATTGCTCTTACGGCATCCTCGGCTTTTTCGGGAATACCGTCAATAATTATTTCACCGAATTCAACGGTTGTCACCTTATCATAAATCACAAAACCAACTCCTGTAAGCGCTATAGCTGCAACAAGTACTACAGCAACAAGCTTTCCTTTTTTCATAATAAATCTCCTTTTTAACTTAAAGAATAATTACTTAAGCACCTCATAGGCAACATCGGGAATATCTGTGATAATTCCGTCAGCACCTGCGTCCTGCAAAAGCTTCATCTTTTCTTCATCGTTAATTGTCCAGTACATAACTGCGACATTGTTTTTATGGGCGTGATTAAGAAGCCTTGATGTGCCCATATTGACAATATATCTGTCGGGAGGAACCTGAAGAATATCAAACTTATAGTAGCCCTCAGGTCTGTCGATGCCGAAAAGAGCATCGAAGAAAAGTCCTGCAGCTTCTATGTTATAAGCTGTACGTGTCAGGTCGGGATAGTTTT
>JBGVGP010000199.1:0-4226 GCA_045121735.1 Acutalibacteraceae bacterium | reverse complement strand
TTTTCAGTCCGTTGCTCTACCAACTGAGCTACAGAGGCATATGAGGATTTTCATCCTCTTCATGGCGACCCGGAACGGGCTCGAACCGTCGACCTCTAGCGTGACAGGCTAGCGTTCTAACCAACTGAACTACCGGGCCATGTGGTGGGAACAACAGGGCTCGAACCTGTGACCCTCTGCTTGTAAGGCAGATGCTCTCCCAGCTGAGCTATGCTCCCACATTCCGCCGTCACTATCGCGACGACTTGTATACTATACAACAAAAGTTTATTTTTGTCAACACTTTTTTTGAATTTTTTTTAAGTTTTTTTTATTTCGATTTTTCGCCTTTTTTCGCGCATAAAAACAGGGGATGCACGGCAATCGGCATCCCCTTGAACGGTTTATTTGGTGGCTCTTTTAATAAGCTTTTCAATGTCCTTGCCTGTGAAGGTGTACTTGACATCGCAGAACTGACATGAAACCTCTGTCTTTTCTTCCTTGCTCATTTCGGTAAGCTCCTCAACACCTGTGCTGATGAGTGCAGCCTCAACTCTTTCCTTCGAGCAGTAGCATTTGTATTCGGGTGATGCGCTGTCAAGAACGTCGAGGTCAAAAAGGTGAAGTGCCTTGCGGCAGATTTCCTCGGGCGTCATACCGCTGTCAATAAGTGAGGAGATAGGCTTAAGGTCCTTGATGCATTCCTCAACCTTATCAATTGTATCATCAAGAGCGGTGGGGAGAAGCTGAATGATAAGTCCGCCTGCAGCTCTTACCGTAAGGTCAGGATTAACAAGCACGCCCAGAGCGCATACTGTGGGTGTCTGCTCACTTGTGGAATAGTAGGCGGTGATGTCTTCGGCAATTTCACCGCTGATGATAGGCACCTGGCCTACATAGGGCTCCTTCATACCGAGGTCCTTTATAACAGTGAGAAAGCCGTTCTTACCTATTGCGCCCGAAACATCAAGCTTGCCCTTCTGGTTGAGGGGAAGCTCAACAACGCTCTGCTGAACGTAGCCTCTTACATTGCCGTCGCTGTCGGAAACCGCCATAACTGTACCTGCAGGGCCGTCGCCTCTCATACGTACGGTAACGCTGTCATCCTTACCCTTGAGTGAGCTGCCCATAAGTGAAGCGGCTGTGAGAAGTCTGCCGAGAGCCGCAGTGCATACGGCTGAGGTCTTGTGAATCTCCTCAGCGCGGCTTACAATATCGGTTGAATCGACTGCCATTGCAATAATGGTGCCGTCCTGTGAAATGCATCTTACTAATTTGCCCATAATTTTACCTCTTATTATTATAGTATAGGGCCAAGGGCCTAAGGCCGAGGCCGAGGTGTGCCTGACGGCACAAATGAATAATGAATAATTGAGGGTCGCTTCGCTCCGAGCGTATTCGCTACCCGCTCTTGCGAAGCTTTGCTTCGCCCCTGACTACTGACTACTAACTACTGACTACTGTAATTGCGTACCGTGCTTTTTGAGTACGAAAACTGCTCTTTGTGAATCCTTCTTAAGAGGCTCTCTCGTAAGCTCGTCGTATATGCCGATTATCTCAAAGCGGAACTGCTCGGCAAAGCCCTTGAGAAGCTCAAGGTCATAGCCTCTTTCGGCAAACTCTTCGCCGTAACGGATGTAGCTGTCACTTTCCTCGTCATATTCAAAAATATCGAGTGTTACCCTTGTAAGCAGATTTTCGTCGGTGCTGTTCTGCCATACGCAGTAAACCTCGTCCATATCGTACACAAAGGTGTTATCAGCAAGTACCTTGCGGTGCTTATAGGGGGTGTTGACATCGAAAATGAAAATGCCGCCGTCCTCCATGAAAAGACTTACTCTGCGGAAAATCTCCTTTACCTTGCTTTCGTCGGTAACGTGGTTGATGCTGTCAAGGGTGCATACTGCCGCATCGATTGTGCCGAAAAGGTCAAGCTCCTCCATTTTCTGGCAAAGGAAGATAGCGTCGGGTGGATTTTAATTTTTTTTATCCAGCGCCCTTGTTTTCAAATACTCTGAACCGTCTGTGCCGATAACATCGTATCCTCGCTGACTTAAAAGCACGCTGAGACTTCCCGTGCCGCAGGCAAGGTCAAGCAAAATCCCCTTGCCGATACCGTTTTCGGCAAGGAGACTGCAAATATAGTCACATCTCTTTTCATAATCAACGTTTTCGGTCAGCATATCATAATAGTATGAAAAATCGCCGTAACCTGCCATAACGTCAGCCTCATTCACTTTCCTTGCTGAAAAGCATATCGTAACCGCCTGCACCGAAGGCAAGTGAACGGTTTACACGGCTGATGGTTGCTGTGCTTGCGCCGGTCTGTGCAACTATGTCACTGTAAACTCTTTTTTCGTTGAGCATTTTTGCTACAACAAGACGCTGTGAAATGGAAGCAAGCTCGGTCTTTGTGCAAAGGTCGTCAAAAATAGCCTCACATTCCTCAACGGTTTCAATTTTAAGAATTGTTTCGTAAAAATAGCGCAGGTTTGCGTCAACCTGATCCTTTTTTTTGTAAGCCATGGGTATGTTCTCCTTACATAAATGTTTTCTTCTTTAATATTTTAACACATTAAATCAAAAAAGTAAAGAGTTTTTTTATATTTCTGCACATATGTAAAAAGTTGAGAGAAAAATGCACCTTTATGCATAAAAATGGGGATAAACTCAATAAATATTCAAAAAAATCGAATTTTTTTGCAAAAAACAGTTGACAATAACAGTTTTGGGTGATAGAATAACCGCACACTAAATTTTTGGAGGAATATTACAATGAAAAAGTTTTTAGCAATCGCTCTTGCAGCAATTCTTCTCTTCGCTCTTGCAGCCTGTGGCGGAAACGGCGGCGAGGATAAGGCAGCTGCAGTAAAGGTAATCGACATCAATCTTACAGAAGAAGAATATGCTTTCGGTGTTGACAAGGCTCAGCCTGAGCTTCTTGAAAAGACCAACGCTTTCATCGAAAAGATTATGAAGGACGGCACATTCGATAAGATCTGTAACAACTACTTCGGCGACGGTGAGCCCGTAGCTGTTGAATCAGCAGAGCTTGACGCTACAAAGGATCAGCTTGTTGTTGCAACAAACGCAGCATTTGAGCCCTTTGAATACACACAGGGTGACAAGTACTACGGTATCGATATGGAAATTGCAGCTCTTCTTGCACAGGAGCTTGGCAAGGAGCTTGTAATCAACAACATGGACTTTGATGCAGTTTGCCTTTCAGTAGGTCAGCACAAGTGTGATATCGCAATGGCAGGTCTTACAGTTAAGGAAGACAGAAAAGAGCATGTAAACTTCTCAAACACCTACTACCAGGCTTCACAGAAGCTTATCGTTAAGGGTGATGACACAACATTTGACGCTTGCACAGACGCAGCATCAGTTGAAGCTATCCTCAAGGGTCTTGACGCTACAACAAAAATCGGCGTTCAGAACGGTACAACAGGTAACTTCTATGTTAAGGGTGACGCTGACTGGGGCTTCGACGGCTTTGCAGTTGAATGCGTAGGCTACAAGAACGGCGCTCTTGCAGTTCAGGACCTCGTTAACGGCAACATCAACTATGTTGTTATCGACGCAGCTCCCGCTATCTGCATTGCAGAAGCAATCAACGCAGTTGCTTAATCAGTAGTTATAATTGTAAATATGCAACAATCCCTCACTTAACGGTGAGGATTGTTGTTTGTATAAAAGGATTTTGTTTATGAATTATGTAAGTTTTAATATGCTGTCGATTTTTTCTTCGATGGTAAATTTTGTGAAAGGCTTCCCGAAAAAGGTTGATATCTTCCTTGAGGTTTTTCTTGAACAGGGCGGTTATAACGAGGTTCTTCTCGGACTCAAAAATACTGCAATCATTGCGGTAACAGGTCTTATAATCGGTATAGTTATCGGTACTCTTATTGCAACTGTAAGGGTTCTTCCCAAGTATAGCAAAACTGCAAAAATTCTCAACGGCTTCTGCAGCTTATATGTAGGACTTTTCAGAGGCACTCCTATGGTAGCCCAGCTTCTTGTTTTCTACTATGTTATGCTTCCTCTTTTAGGAATCAAGCTTACATCAGTAAAAGTTGCAATCTGCGTATTCGGTCTCAATTCAGCTGCTTATATTTCAGAAATTATGCGAGCAGGTATTCTTTCTGTTGACCCCGGTCAGATGGAGGGCGGACGAAGCGTAGGCTTAAGCTACGGCTCAACAATGATGAAAATCGTTATCCCTCAGGCTATTAAAAATATCCTGC